>JAHYJQ010000287.1 GCA_019429025.1 Trueperaceae bacterium
GGCCTGCTCGGGGAAGGTGAAGCGGTCGTGGCTGCGCAGGCGGGGCAGGTCGTCGGGCGGCAGGTTGACGGCCAGGTCGACCTCGCCCGCCTCGAGCGCGGCCAACCTGGCCTGGTCCTCGATGATGGGCCGGTAGATGAGGTGCTCCACCTGCGGGGTGACCCGCCAGTAGTCGGGGTTGCGCTCGAGCACGACCTCGACGCCACGGCGCCACGACACGAAGCGGTAGGGGCCGGCCCCCACGGGGTTCTCGGAGAAGTCGGCGCCGGACGCCATGACGGCCGTCGGGCTCACGAGCGCGGCCGCGTGCATCGCCAGGTTCGACAGGAACGGCGCGAAGTTCTGCCTGAGGGTCAGCTGCACCGTCAGGTCGTCGATCACGCCGATGGCGGCGATGTCGCCGAGGGTGAACTCGGCGTACGGGAAGGTGCCGGTGTCGTGGTAGGGATGCTCCGGGTCGAGCTGCCGCTCGAACGAGAAACGCACCGCCTCGGCGTTCACCGGCGTGCCGTCGTGGAAGGTGACGCCCGGTCGCAGGAAGAAGGTGTAGGTCAGCCCGTCCTCCGAGACGTCCCAGCGCTCGGCCAGTCCGGGCTCGAGGTCGGTGGAGCCGTCGGCGAAGCGCACCAGGCCCTCGAACATGGGCATGGCCGTGCGCGACGAGTTGTAGTCCGAGAGCTGCGCCACGTCCAGCGTGACGGGCTCGGCCTGGAGGCCGATGACGATCTGCGAACCGGGTTGCGCGAACGCCGCGCCCCAGGCCGCCAAGGCCACGATGACGAAGAAGGTCCATGCGCGTCTCATGCGTCTTCACCTCCGAAGGTCCTCTGGAGATGTGCCCAGGCGACCGGGTCCATGCGTGGCCCGGTCGTCCACCGCTCCTCGAGGTTCTCGACCCCGAAGAGCCCTTCCAGAGCGCGTTCCGTGGCCTCGTCCCAAGCGCCCGTGGGGACGCGGTCGAGGTGGCCGGTGCGGCGCAGGATGGCCTGCAGCCAGCGGACGTCGGCCCCGAGCAGCGGCCGCGGCGCCGCCGACGGCTTGTCCAGGAAGAGCCGGTGCAGCGCCAGCAGGCGCCCGAGCTCGGCGATCGGCGCCGGATGGTCGTCGACCCGCAGGTCGATCCAGCGGTCGGTGAGGCCGGCGTAACCCTTGCCCTCCCCCACCACCAGCAGCGCCGCCGATTCGCGGCCGCGGCGGTCGCCGCCGGCGGCGTCGGCGGCCCCCAGTGCCTCGACGAGCCGTTCGGGGAACGGCAGGTCGTCGCGTGCGGAGGTCGTCACCAGCGCATCGACCACGTCGGCCCCGGTGAGGATGTTGCCCTGTGCCGCGAAGTTCGCTCCGGCGACCCCGCCCGCCCAGGCGTGGCAGGCGCCGCCGGTGAAGGTGGCGCTGGCGCCATCGGCGGCGACGATGCCGAGGTCGCCGGTGGCGGGGTCACGGGCGGCGATCGAGAAGGTGGCGACCGGCGGCTCTGCAGCCCACCGACCCCGCCGCGCGGGCAACGGTCGAGGCCCCTGGTGGGAAGCGAACGAATATCGGTCCCCGGGTAACACCTCCACTTGGCGGCCACAGGGGCCGCAGCGCGGGAAGCCCGCCTGGCTGCGTCGTCGACGTCTGCGCCGGTGGCTACGCGCGATCTCGAGTCCACGCGCGGCGCGAACTCGGTGCATGGAGTTGCACGGTGAGACGCCGCTCGAACGACGCCAACGCCAGCGTAGCACGCCCCGATTCCGCGCCGGGCGGCGGTGGCGTCGACGGGTACTCTGGCGCATCCTCCGCCGGCCGACGTGCAGTTCGAGACGCCACGCTGGGGTTCCACCCGGTCATGCCGACCCGACCGAACCCCCTGCCTCCAGCGACCCCGCGTAGATGCGGCACGGCCCGTACTCGTCGGCATGGTCGCGCTCGAACGTCATGCCTGCCTTGACGGCGACCCTGGCCGACGCGTCGTTGCCCGGCGTCACCTGCGCGATCAGCCGCCGTAGCCGCAGCACGTCGCGTGCGTACGCCACGATGCCGCGCGCGGCCTCCGTCGCCAGGCCCTCGCCCCAGCGCCGCCTGTCGATCAGGTACGCCAGTTCGACCTCGTCCACGCCGTCGATCGTCCACGGCAGCAGCCCGCAGCGGCCCAGGAACGCCCCGGTCGACGTCTCGACGGTCGCCCACAGACCCAGCTCGGGGTGGCGGGGGTGACCGCGCCGGAACCACTCGAGCTCCTCGCGTGTCTCCTCCAGTGTGCGGGCGCCGTCCGGGAAGTAGCGGCGCGTCTCCAGATCTCGGTAGAGCTCGAACAGGGGCTGCAGATCCGCCGGCTCGAGGTGGCGCAGGCTGAGGCGGCGCGTCTGGAGGATGATCGTCACGACGCCACGCAGCCGCGCTCGACGGCCGTCTCCAGCAACCGCTCCCCTCAACCGCGCCCGCGTTGGGCCAAGGCCACCCGCACGTCGTCGCTCAGCCGTCGCGCCAGGAGAACCTCGGCTTCCACCCGAGCCGCGCCTCGATCTTGCGGCAGTCGAAGACCGAGTCGAACGGGCCGTGGTCCGGCGCGAAGTTCGCGCCCGGCCCGTAGAGGCGCTCGACGGCGTCCTGGATGGGCGTGTCGAGGCAGGTGTCGGCGGCGGCGATGAGGAACACCTCGTGCCCCTCGATCTCGCCCTCGAGCGCCGCCCGGAAGGCGGTGGCGACGTCGCGCGCGTCGATGTAGCTCCAGAAGTTGACGCCGCCCTCCGGGAAGTTCTCGCGCCGGAAGCGCAGGACGTCGTAGCCGTCGGGCATGATGACGTTGTTGATGCGCAGGCTGGCGATCGACATGGCCGGGTACTGCCGCACCATCGCATCGGCGATGACCTCGCCCATGAACTTGCTCAACGCGTAGGCGTTCGGCGAAGGCACCCGGTCGGTCTCGTCGAACGGCAAACGCGGCGGCAGCTCGTCCGTCGACGGCCAGCCGGTCGCCATCTCGCTGCTCGCGTACACCAGCCGCCGCACGCCGAGGTCGCCCGCCGCCTGCATGACGGCGTTCGTGCTCAGCACGTTGTTCTCGAAGGTCTGGTGGCGCGGGAAGCCGAACGGCGAGGGGTTCGCGGCCAGGTGGCACACGCCCTCGGGCCGCACCTGCGCGAGCACGTCGTAGACCTCGCCGGCGTTGGTGAGGTCGAGCTGCATGAAGTCGCCCGGCAGGCCCGCCGGCGGGCGCACCAGGTCGAGGTTGACCACCTCGTGCCCTGCCGAGACCAGCTCCCGCACCGTGAAGCTTCCGGCGCGGCCACTGCCGCCCGTGACGATGACGCGCATGTCGGTACCTCCCTCTGCTGCGGCGAGGGTACCGCGCGGGACACGGTGATCGCGGCCGGCGCGTGCTTGGATGCGGGCATGCGAGCCATCCAGAAGCTCATCGGATTGGGGCTGCGCCCGTTCGCGGAGCGGCGCGGGCGCCAGCGCTCCCTCGACGCCGCCGCCGGCGATCTGCAAGCCTCGGGCGCGCGCCTCGACGCGCACCTGGCCGGCAAGCCCGACACGCCCGCCAACCGCGAGGCCGTCGCGCACTGCGTCGGCATCGAGCGCTGGGGCCAGCGCCGCCTGCGCGTCGCCCTCGGCGAGCCGTTCGTGCTCGACGCCTACCACGGCTACCGGCCCGACACCGGCGACGGGATCGAGGCGCTGCGCGCCGCCATGGCCGAGACCCGGGTCGCCACGGTGGCGCTGGCCCGCGAGCTCGCGGCCGCCGGCGTCGATCCGGCCACGACCGTCCGCCACAACGACCTGGGCGACCTGACCGTGAGCGGTTGGTTGGCCTACCTCGAGCAGCACGCCAGCCGCGAGATCCCGCTGCGCGTGCGCGGCTGACGAGGGTTTGGCGTCTCCATGGTCCCACCCCCGCCCACGAACGCCGGCCACGTGCTGCCCCTGGTCACCGGCGCCGTGCTGCGGCCGGACGCCGACGTCCGGCTCGACGGCTACGGCCACGCCTGGATCGGGGCCACCTCGCTGGCGCCCGCGGCGCCCGCGCCGCTCAACGACGAGGAGCACCAGGCCGAGGGGCTCCGCGGCTACGCCCGCGCCGCCGCCCCACGCCGCGCGGCGCTGCTCGACGCGCAACCCCAGGGCTGCGGTCGCGACGCCGCGGCCCTC
>JAHYJQ010000288.1 GCA_019429025.1 Trueperaceae bacterium
CTCCACGGTCCAGCCCGCTGGTACGGGCGCGGTGTAGCGGCCCTGCGGGTCGGCGTAGCGACCCTCCTGGCCGAACGCCGAGCCGACCAGCAGGGCGAGGACGAGGGCGGTGGCGAGCTGACGGGTCATGACGTGCCTCCTTGCGGTGCGGGCGGTGGGGCGTCCGCGGGGTTCAGAACTCCTCGCGCCGCACGCGCCAGACGGCCAGCGCGAGGAACGCGACGATCCACAGGGGAATGCTCAGCAACGGCCAAGGGGTGACGAGGGGCCCGCCGCTCGCGAGCACGATCGCCATGCGGCCCAGCAGCCACGGGCCCGTGTGCGCGAGCCAGGGGGCGACCGCCAGCGCGGCCTCGACGCCGAAGACCAGGACCAGACCGACCGCCAGCACCACGCCACGGCTGCGGGCGAACGCGCTGAGCATGAGCGTCAGGGCGGCGTAGAAGGGCAGGTTGAGCCCGAGCAGGGCGAACGCCGCCGCGTAGGGGCCGACCGGCAGCGCGGCGCCGGCCTCGAGCGAGAGCGCCACGTAGGCCGCCGCCGCCGGCAGCAGCAGCGCGACGACCACCAGCGCGAGCGTGTGCACCACGAACTTGACCAGCACGAAGGAAGTCCGGGAGGCCGGCTTGCTCAGCACCCAGGCGGCCGTGCCGGTCTCCCGCTCGCCCAGGATCGCGCCGTGCAGCCAGATGATGGCGCCGATCGGCAGCGCCAGGATGCCCAGCTGGAACGGCATCTGAATTGCTGCCTCGAAGACGCTGCCGGCCTCGGCGGCGACCATCTCGCGCATGAACACGAGCGGCAGCGAGAGCGGTGCGACGAAGATCGCCAGCCACACGAGCGGCTGGCCCCAGGCGTTGCGCGTGCCGGTCCACTGCGCCGCCTCGTTGCGCGCGAGGTTGCCGAAGCCGAGCCAGGCACCGCGGCCGGCGGCCGGGCGCAGGTTGGTGCCCGCGGTCGCGCTGCTCATCGCGCCGCCTCCGCGTCCTTCACGAGTTCCATGAAGACCTCCTCGAGCTCGAAGCTGCGCCGCCGGTAGTGCGTCACGACCGCGTCGGGCGTGGCCAGGACGCGCCGCAGGAGCTCGGTCCTGGCGATCGCCTCGTCGTGCACCGCGACGTGAAGGGTCACGCCGCCGTCCGCCGTGGGGTGCTCGCCGACGTCCGCCACCCACGGCAGCGCCCGCAGCGCCGCCAACGCGCCGTCGGGCGACCGCTCCAGGCCGATGAGGTAGGTCGCCGCGCCGTCGCCTGCCAGCAACTCGCGGGTGGGCGCCTGGGCGATCAGCCGGCCGCGGTTGAGGATGGCGACGTGGTCGGCCACGCGCTGCACGTCGTCGAGGATGTGGGTCGAGAAGAGCACGGTCGTGTGCGCCCGCAGCCGGTCGAGGATCGACAGCACGGCGTGGCGCCCGACGGGGTCGAGCGCGGCGGCAGGCTCGTCCATGATGAGCAGCTCGGGCGCGTTGACCTGCGCCTGCGCGATGCCGAGCCGCTGCCGCTCACCGCCCGAGAAGCCGCGGATCGGCCGGTCGGCCTTGTCCGTGAGTCCCACGAGGTCGAGCATCTCGTCGATGCGCTCCTCGATCGCGCGCGCGGGGCCGGCGTAGAAGAAGCGCGCGGTGAAGCGCAGCGTCTCCCGCGCCGTCTGGTGCTCGTAGAAGCGCGGGTCCTGCGCCAGGAAACCGACCCGGCGGCGCACCTCCAGGCTGTCGCGGGTCGCGTCGCGGCCCAACACCTCTGCGTGACCCTCGCTCGGTCGGGAGAGCCCGACCAGCATGCGCATCGCCGTGGTCTTGCCGGCGCCGTTGGGGCCGAGGAAGCCGAACACCGAGTGGCGCGGCACCCGCAGGTCGAGGGCGTCGAGGGCGGTGAGGTCGCCGAAGCGCTTGGTGAGGCCGTGGGTGGAGATCGCGTAGCCGGCCTCGCGGCCGGTCTGGCGGGTCGGGGGGTCGGTCACGGTCTTCCTCCGGGCGTGTCGTCCTCCGGGCGGGCGACAAGGGCGGTGTAGGCAGCCCTACCCCACCTTAGGCGCGGCGAAGTTGGCGGCGCATCGGCCGAAGGGTGGAGATGGCCGGTTCGAACGGCCGAAGGTGGTGTCGTGGGCCGCGGGCTCGCGTCGCTCAGCGGCCCTTCGCGAGCGGCCGCAACACCTTCGAGAGCATGAAGCGCAGGGCCTTCGATCGGTAGGCGTCGTCGCCGAAGCTCCCGATCAGGTAGGAACCGGTTCCGGGGTGGAAGAACATGAACGCGCCCGTGACGCCCACGCGGCCCCAACAGTTGTACATGGCAGGCATGACCAGTGGCACGGTCACCACCTTCCAAGTCGCGTACCCGTAGCGCATGCCGAAGAGTGAGCGGTGATCGTCGCTCAGCATGCGATCGAGCGTCCCCCTCGTCACCAATGGTGCTCGACGAGGGCTTGCATGAACCTGAGATAGTCGTCGAGTTCCGCCGTCACGCCGCCACCTGCGTAGTCGAGGTGCGAGAAGCGCGCGTCGCCGGCGTAGTTCACGCCGTCGACGTAGAACTCCGCGACGGGTTGGTCCGAGGCGACGGCAGGCCGCGAGTACCCCTGCATGAAGGCGCTGTCCATGCCGAGCGGAGAGAAGACGAGCCCGTGCAGCACTTGGTGAAACGGCGCCCCGGTGACCTGCTCCACGATCAGTCCCAGGAGGTGGTAGTTGGTGTCGGTGTAGTGGTGGCTCTGACCGGGTCTCGCCTTCGGGCTCAGGTGCTCCTTCCCCCACAGGACCGCCTCGCGCGGCGTGAGGTCGAGAGACGGGTCTTCCCGCATCCGCTGCAGAAGTGGCCAGAACTCGTCCGCCAGGCCCGAGGATTGGTTGAGCAAGTGACGGACCTGGATCTGGCCCGACAGGTCCTGGCCACGGAAGACGTGTAGACCGCGCGTGATGTCTTCATCGAGGTAGGTCGTGATGGGGGCGTCGAATGACAGCTCGCCGGCCTCGTGGAGCAGCCCGCTCACGGTGGCCGTGAACAGCTTGCCCACGCTCGTCATGTGGATGGGCTGCCGTGGGTTGGCTTGCGTCTCGCCCGTTCGGCCCTCGGCAGCGCGCAACTCGACGCCGCGGGACTCGGAACTGACGAGCAGATGCGTGTTCTTGACCTTCGCGTCACCCCGCACCTGCCGCCTGAAGGCGTCCTCGATCGTCGACTGCGTTGGGTTGGTCATGACGTCCTCCTTGCCCGTCCTGTGCCCACGCCGGCTGCCGAACGCCATGTCGATCCCGGCACCGCGCCCAACCTCACCAGCGTCGCAAGGCATCGGCGCGGCGCAGCCGTTCATGCCGACCCTCCAGGGCCGGCCCGCGCCGTCCAGTACGATGCCCGATCGTCCCACGAGCGCAGGTCGGG
Source organism: Trueperaceae bacterium (assembly GCA_019429025.1). GTDB lineage: Bacteria > Deinococcota > Deinococci > Deinococcales > Trueperaceae > JAABTL01. Next base: position 3,375 of record JAHYJQ010000288.1, read on the forward strand.
TGTCAAAGTTCGGCATGTGTGCGATGCGTGTCGACACCGCCAGGGGCACGGCGGCGAGGTGCTACCGCCGCGTGCCACCCGAACGCCTCCGCACCGCGAAGGGCGCGGTGCGAAGGCGTTACGCCAGTGTGCCAGCGGTACGCCTGGACACCGCGAAGGGCGCGGTGTCCAGGCGGTACGCCAGCGTGCCAGCGGTAAGCCTTCGCACCGCGAAGGGCGCGGTGCGAAGGCGTTACGCTGGTCCCACGAAAGGGGCACCATGGACACGATCCGACTGACGGTCGGGCAGGCCCTCGTCCGCTTCCTGGCGGCGCAGTGGACCGAGCGCGACGGCGTGCGGCGACGGACGATCCCCGGCGTGTGGGCGATCTTCGGCCACGGCAACGTCGCCGGCCTGGGGCAGGCGCTGGAGGAGCTGGGCGACGAGGTGGGCCTGCCCACCTACCGGGCGCAGAACGAGCAGGCGATGGTGCACGCAGCCGCCGCCTACGCCAAGCACGTCGACCGCCTGGCGACCTTCGCCTGCACTGCGTCCGTGGGGCCGGGCAGCGCCAACATGATCACGGCGGCGGCGGGCGCCACCGTCAACCGGCTGCCGGTGCTGCTGCTGCCGAGCGACCTGTTCGCCAACCGCCGCGTCGACCCGGTGCTGCAGCAGCCCGAGCACCCGCTCGAGCACGACGTCAGCGTCAACGACCCCTTCCGGCCGGTGGCGCGCTTCTTCACCCGCCTCCCCCGGCCCGAGCAGCTGC
>JAHYJQ010000289.1 GCA_019429025.1 Trueperaceae bacterium
CAAGAGCCTGCGGATCCGCCTCGGCCCCCAGGGCCGCATCGTCATCCCCGCCCACTTCCGTCGGGCGATGGGTATCGAGGCGGGCGAACCGCTCGTCGCGACGCTCGAGGGCGAGGGCCGGCTGGTGATCGAGACGCGGAAGGCGGCGTGGGAGAGCCTCCTGAGACTGTTCGAGGGCATCCCGAAGGACGCCGATCTCGTGGGTGAACTGATCGCGGAACGGCGGGCGGAGGCACGCCGTGAGGAAGCAGAGATGCGCGCGTTCGTCGAGGAAGCGGTGAAGGAGCGGCGATGAGTGACCCGGTCGCCCGCGACGGACAGCGTGTCGTTGACGCGTCGGTGTTGCTCGCGGTCATCAAGCGCGAGGCGGGCGTGGAGGAGGTGGCGCTCGAGGGTTCCGTCGTCTCGGCCGTCAACTGGTCGGAGACCGTTCAGAAGCTCCACCAGGCACGACACTGGTTCGAGGGTACGGGCGACATGCTGCGCGCGCGGGGGGTTCTCGTCGTCGACTTCAACGAGGTCCGCGCCGAGGCCGCGGCCGCGCTATGGGCGCGCACGCGTTCGGCTGGCCTGTCGCTGGGCGACCGCGCCTGTCTGGCGCTTGCCGCCGAGCTCGGGGTGCCAGCCGTCACCGCCGACCGGGCATGGGCGGGGCTCGACGTGGGGGTGGAGGTCGTGGTGGTGCGGTGAGGGTCGCCGTCTAGCCGGTCGACGCCGTCGTGCCCCTCAACCCCCGACCCGAAGCACGGCGACGTCGTACGCGGCGATCGCGGCGTCCGCGGTGACGATCGGCACGTCGAGTTGGCGCGCCTGCGCGACGAGGACGCGATCGAACGGGTCGCGGTGGTGCCTTGGTAGCCGGCCTGCCTCGAGGGCGTGCACGTGCTCGATGGGGATCGGCACGACGCCGGATGAACGGATGCGATCCGGCACGAAGAGCTCCGGCGGCTGCGGCAGGCGCAGGTGACCGAGATCGTGCTTGATGGCGATCTCCCAGCTGCTGGCCGCGGACAGCAGCAGCTCCTGTTCGGCGTTCTCCAGCATGGCGCGGGCATCGCCGAGCCGCTCCGGTGCGGCGAGCATCCAGAGCCACACGTGCGTGTCGAGGAGCAGCCTCACGACTCGAAGTCGTCGAGTACTTGCTCGGGGAGGGGCGCGTCGAAATCGTCCGGGACCACGAGGACGTCGCGGTCGGCGCCCAAGACCCGGGCCGCGCGTGCGCGCAGCGGCACGAGCCGCGCGACGGGCTTGCCGCCGCGCAGGATGACGACCTCGGTCCCGGCCTCGACCTCCCGGAGGAGCCTGGAGAGGTGGGTCTTGGCCTCGTGAACGCCGACCTCACGCATGGGGCTAGCCTACACGATCGGTACGACTAAGTTACGGGCTAAGTCGGCTATTGCCTAGCGACGGGGAGTGAGGGTCCCAGGTACCGCCCCCCTCACCCCTCCGCCACCCGGTACCGCAGCCGCAGCACGAGGTCCTGCGGGTAGTTGCCGAATCCGCGGCCGAAGAGGTTGAGGCCGCCCACGTGGCGCGCGCCCTCCTCCACGCCGATCGCCACCTCGACGTAGGGGTGGGCGCCGAGGCCGAGGTCGTCGATGGTGACGTCGGAGAGGCGCAGGCCGTCGACGAAGCTGCCGCTCTCGGTGACGCGCCACTCCTTGAGGACGCCGTACTGGGTGTTGCGGGTGTCCCACCAGGCAGGGGTGAGGAGGCCGCGTTGGCCGCCGAAGTCGGCGGGGCTGGTCCAGTGGCCCAGCCTCACGCCGTTGACCCAGATGGTGACGTCGGAGGGCCAGTCGTGGTGGTGCATGGGGGCCTCGGAGCAGAGCTCGGCGCTGAACCACAGGGTGTCGGCCTGCCCGCGCGGCGGCAGGCGGTTGGGGAAGCGGTACGCCAGGCGGCCCTGGCGGAACCACACCAGTTATGCGCCCAGGTGGGCGGGCTCGTAGAAGGCCGTGGGGTCGTCGAGCATCCCGATGATCGCGTCGGGGCCGGCGAGGCCGCAGGTGGGCGCGACCTCGGCGTCGGCGTAGGCGCCCACCGGCAGGCTCGTCTCGACGATGTCGCGCTCGTGCGGTGCCTCGCCGCGGGGCAGCTCGACGCGCACCTGGTCGAACACCCGCTGGCACACCCGCTGCCGTCCGCGCTGGCCGGGCACGAACTCGCTGCGTACCAGGCCGGCCTCCTCGAGCACCGCCAGGTGCATCGTCACGGTGGACGGCCGAGCGGCGGCCGAAGTTCCCGCTCGAGGTGCTGCGGGGGATCGTGCGGGGGGAGTGAGGCGAGGGATCGGCGGCGGCGCTCAGGCCGCCCGTGCCGGCGCCCGCTCCCGCGCGCGCTCCGCCCGCTCCGCCCGGTAGGCGCTCGGCGACCGGCCGGTGTGCCGGCGGAAGACCGTGGCGAAGTACTGGCTGGACTCGAAGCCGCAGGCGTACGCCACGTCGCTGACGCTGCCCGCGGGGTCGTTCTCCAGCATGCGCTGCGCGGCGCGCACGCGAAGGTGCGTGAGGACCTCGACGGGCGTCATGTTGGTGAGCTGCCGGCAGTAGTGCGTGAAGCGGCTGCGACCGAGGCCGCACTCCTCGGCCATGTCCCGCAAACGCCAGCGCTCGCCGCAGCGGTCGGCGAGGGTCGCCAGGAACAGCTCGACGCTGCGTTGGGCGGAGGGGAGCGAGCGGTCGAGGGCGATGTCCTGCCCGTCGAGCAGCTCGAAGACCGCCAGCAGGAGCTCGTTGATGCGCAGCTTCAGGCGCGCCTCGCGGGCGTCGCCGGGGTCGTCGGCCAGGACCGACGCCAGGCGCTCGAAGCAGCGGTCGATGGCGGCGTCGGCGCGCCACACCGGCTGCTCGTTCTGCTGCAGCAGCGTCGTCAACCGCGTGAGCAGGCCGCTCGGCAGCAGCAGCCAGCTGGGCCAGGCCCAGGTCTGGTGCGGGCGCCGCACCCCGACGTCCAGGATGACCCAGTGCAGGCGGCTGGCGGCCACCTCGGGATCGCCCACGCGGTGCGCCTGCCACGGGCGGGTGATCGTGAGGTCGCCGGGCCGCAGCGGCTGCGGGCGACCGTCGACGGCGAAGCCCAGGCCGCCGCGCGCCAGGTAGGTGATCTCGATCCCCTCGTTGCGGTGCCAGTCCAGGCCCCACCCCTGGTCGCGCGAGGCGTCCCAGACGCCCGCCGAGCGCAGCTCCGGCAGCTCGCCCGGCAGCAGCCGCCGGCCGGGGTAGCTGCCGCGCGAGAGCGCCTGCAGCGCCACCTCGCCGCGCTCGGCCGCGGCCTTCAGCGGCTCGCAGCTGTCGGCCACGAAGCGCTCGCCGTGGCCCTCGAAGACCGCCGCCGCGCGCCTCATGCCCGTCCCGCCCTCAGCGTTCGACATCTACCACCGCGCGATCGTGGACGCGTGCGGGGGGCCGTCAGCCGTATCATCGAAGCCACTCTACGTCACCGGTGGCGCACCTCGAGATGCGCCAGGCACGCCGTTTCGCAACGACGTGCCGTGATCGCTGCGTTCGCTCGCGCCACCACCGGAAAGGAGGCCCCACCACGGATGATCTACCAACGGCCCGCCGTTCGGCGTTGCCGTGGCCTCCACGCGCGGCTGCGGCCGACGCTCACCCCTCGCCACCACAGGAGCCCCACATGAAGATCGGTTGTTTCGCACTCATCGATCCCTTCTCGCTGCTCGACCACCAGCTCGAACGCATCGCGGGCCTCGGGTTCGCCTACGCGGACGTGACCGACAACAGCGACGGCGCCTGCCTCGGCACCGAGTTCGGCTTCACCGCGCTCGCCAGCCTCGACGCCAACCCCTTCGACCTCAAGCGCCGCTTCGAGGGCCACGGGCTCACGATCACCAGCTACTGCGCGCACGCGAACCTGCTCGACGCCAGCGCCCCGTGGCGCTACGGCACGGCCCAGATCGTCAAGGCCGTGCGCGCGTCGGCGGCGATCGGCGTGCGCCATGTGATCACCACCGAGGGCGACCCCAAGACGCCGTTCGGGCAGGGCCTGAGCGAGCGCGAGGCGCTCTTCACAATCCGCGAGAAGCTGCACGAACCCCTGCGCGTGGCCGAGGACCACGGCGTGAAGATCCTGCTCGAGCCGCACGGGCGCTACACCGACTCGGTC
>JAHYJQ010000290.1 GCA_019429025.1 Trueperaceae bacterium
GCCTGGGCGGCGGCGGCGGGCGCGGCGGTCGTGACGCTGCCGGCGCCCGGCGACGCGTGGCCCGACGACGCGGGCCTGGCGGCTGCGATGGCGGTCGCGCCCGACCTCCTGCGGTTGCTCGACGTGCACGAGCACGGCGGCGCCCGCTGGTTCCGGCAGGAGGGTTTCGAGCGCTGGCTCGACGTCATGTGGGCCGCCGGGCGGCGGCAGCGCCCGGGGGCCGGCCCCGCGCGTGCGCTGTCGGCGTGGCGGCGGCGTTGGGCGGCGCGCATGCGCGCCAGCGGCTACCGCTGGTCGGCGCTTCTCGAGGACGCTGCCGCCGCCGGAACGACCGGCGGGCGTGCCAGGGCGAAGCCGTCGGACGCGTGGGGACGCCAGGCGAAGCGACCGACGGCGCGCCGCCGGGCGGTCGGCAAGAACGCGAAGGCGGCGGCGAGCGACGCCGCGGGCGGGCGGCGCAGGCGCCGCAAGCGCGGCGGTTAGGGGCGGGGGAGGCCGCCGCGCCCCGCACGGGCGGGGGGCGCGTGGGCGTCGAGGCGGCGCCGCGCGAGGTGGGTGAGCGCCAGCGCCAGCGCGTCCGAGACGTGGTGCGGCACGTCGCCGCCGGCGGCGGAGCGGCCCAGCAGCGCGCGCACCATGTAGGCGACCTGCGCCTTGTCGGCGCGGCCGCTCCCGACCAGCGTCTGCTTCACCTCGAGCGGCCCGTAGGTGTGGACCGGCACGCGGCGCGCGTGCGCCGCCAGCAGGACGACGCCGACCGCCTGCCCGACCTTGAACGACGCCTCGCGCTGCCGGTGGAAGTACTGGCCCTCGATCGCGATCGCGTCCGGGCGGGACGCGTCGATGGCGTCCAGCATCGCCGCGTGCACCTGCGCCAGGCGCAGGCCGGCGTCGTCGCCGGGCCGGGTCCGCACGAGCCGCGCGAGCAGCAGCTCCCCGTCGCGCCCCCGCTCGACGACGGCGCCGATCCCGAGGTGGGCCAACCCGGGATCGACGCCTAGGACGCGCTGTTCGTCGCCGCTCACGCGGTCATCGTATGCCGATGGTCGTCCGATCGCACGGGTGCGATCGGACGACACCTTCAGTACTCGGCCAGGTAGTGGTCGAGCTCCCAGTCGTGGACGGCGATGCGGTAGCCGTCGAACTCCAGCGTCTTGGCCTCGAGGTACTGCGTGAAGATGTGCTCGCCGAGCGCGTCGCGCACGACCCGGTCCTTCTGCATGGTGACGATGGCCTCGCGCAGGGTGCCCGGCAGCTCGCGGATCTTGTGCTTGCGGCGGTCGCGGACGCTCATCTGGTAGATGTTGCGGTGGATGTCGGGCGGCGGCACCAGGTTGCGCTCGATGCCGTCGAGGCCGGCGGCGAGGATGACCGCCAGGGCCAGGTACGGGTTGCACGACGGGTCGGGCATGCGCAGCTCGGTGCGGGTGCCGACGTCGCGGCGCGCGGGCACGCGGATCATGGCGCTGCGGTTGCTGGCCGACCAGGCGATGTTCGTCGGCGCCTCGTAGCCGGGCGTGAGGCGCTTGTAGCTGTTGACGATCGGGTTGGTGATCGCCACCAGGCCCGAGGCGTGCTCGAGGAGGCCGGCGATCCAGTTCTTGGCCGTGTGCGACAGCTGGTACTCGGCCTTCTCGTCGTAGAAGGCGTTCTTGCCGCCCTGGAAGAGGGACAGGTGGATGTGCATCCCCGAGCCGCTGATGCCGGCCACCGGCTTGGGCATGAAGGTCGCGTGCAGGCCGTGGTTGAGCGCGATGCGCTTGACGACCATGCGGAAGGTGGCGATGTTGTCGGCGGTCGACAGCGCGGTGTCGTACTTGAAGTCGATCTCGTGCTGGCCGGGCGCCACCTCGTGGTGGGCGGCCTCGATCTCGAAGCCCATCTCGACGAGCGCGTTGACCATGTCGCGGCGCGCGTCCTCGCCGCGGTCGACCGGGGCGAGGTCGAAGTAGCCGGCCGCGTCGGCGGTCTCCACCGTGGGGGTGCCGTCGGGGTTGCGGTGGAAGAGGAAGAACTCGGGCTCGGGGCCGGTGTACATGTCGTCGAAGCCGAGCGCCCGGAGACGCTCGACCTGGCGCTTGAGCACGCCGCGCGGGTCGCCGGCGAACGGCGTGCCGTCGGGCAGCGCGATGTCGCAGATCAGCCGCGCGACCTTGCCGCGGGCGTCGCCCTCGATGATCGACGGGAACACCAGGAAGGTGTCGAAGTCGGGCTTGAGGAGCATGTCGGACTCCTCGATGCGGGCGAAGCCCTGCACCGACGAGCCGTCGAACATGATCTCGCCGTCGAGCGCCTTGTCGAACTGCGAGGTGGGCACCTCGACGTTCTTGTTCATGCCGAGGATGTCGCTGAACTGCAGTCGCAGGAAGCGGACGTTGTCCTCCTTGAGGCGGGCGGCGACGTCGGCGCGGGTCATGGGCATGGTTCCTCCGAGGGGGGTGGGTTGGGCGGGGCATCGAATCCGGCATGTTCACCGGAAGGTGACGTCCGGTCGACGTGAGGCATCATGACCGACCCAAGTCCGGGTGTCAATCGGCCAGATGTCATCGCGGCAGTGGCAAGGTTGGCAGAAATCCGTGTCCACTGCGTCATCCGATGGCCTCCCGGCGTCCCGGCGTCCGGCGGGCGGCCCGGGTGCCCGCGGCCGGGCGGCGCCGCCGGCGGCCCTCGGATCCCTTCGAGCGTTCGCCTTGACGGCATAGGCCTGTACTGATAGCATGCGCGACCAGTACGAACCGAGTGCAAAAAATACGAGACCTTGGGAGGAACATGAAGAAGATCGTCGTTCTCCTCGCCGTCCTGATGCTCGGCGCGGCCATGGCCCAGGCCACCCGCATCGGTGTCAACCTCGAGCTCTCCGGCCGCTTCGCGGTCATCGGCACCTCGACCCTGCAGGGGATCGAGGCGGCCCTCGCCCAGATGCCCGACGCCGCGTCGTTCGAGCTCTCCATCTGCGACAACGCGACCACGGTCGAGGGCTCGGTCGCCTGCGCCAACCGCTTCGTCGACGAGGGCGTCACCGCCGTCCTCGGCCCCATCTCGACCAGCATGGCGATCCCCGCCGCCGAGGTGCTCCAGGCCGCGGGCATCATCAAGCTCTCGACCAGCTCGACCAACCCCGCCACCACGCAGATCGGCGACTACGTCTTCCGCATGGCCTACACCGACGACTTCCAGGGTCGCGTCGCCGCCCGCTACGCTTATGGCGACCTCAGCGCCCGCAGCGCCATCGTCTTCCGCCAGCAGGACGACGACTACAGCTTCGGCCTGGCCGGCTTCTTCGCCGAGGAGTTCGAGAACCTGGGCGGGTCCACGATCGTCGTCGACTACGTCGCCAACACCGTCGACTTCGGCGCCCAGATCAACGACGTCCTGGGCGAGCCCGCCGACGTGATCTACTTCTCGGGCTTCTGCGCCGAGGGCGCCACCCTGGTGCCGGCCCTGCGCGCCGCCGGCTTCGGCCAGCAGATCCTCGGGGCCGACGCCTCCGACGACTCGCAGTGCCCCGTGGGCGGCGGCGCCGCCTTCGACGGCTACCTGTTCACCGGCTTCGGCGGCCCCGAGGTGCTCTCGGGCGAGGCCGCAGAGCGCGCGACCGCGTTCGCCTCGTTCTTCCGCGTCCAGAACCCCGGCGCGACCGACTTCAACGGCTTCACCCTGGCCGGCGCCGACAGCATGAACGTCATCGCCGAGGCCGTGCGGCGGGCCGGCAGCTCCGCTGCCGCGGCCGTGCGAGACGTGCTGCAGGCGATCGAGGGCTACCCGGGCGTCTCCGGCGAGATCACCTACGCCGGCACCGACGGCACCCCCGCCGACCGCACGATCGCGTTCTTCCAGTACCGGGTCCCCGCGAGCGGCGAGTGGAGCGCCACCGCGCTGTTCGGCATCGGCACCGGCGAGTGACCGCAGGCCCGATCCCGGCGTGATCGACAGGTCGTCCGGCTTGGGGGTGGGAGCGATCCCGCCCCCAAGCGTGGGCCGCGCCGCTCCGGTCCCGGACGGGCGCGCGAGGGCGGTCCCGATGCATCGGTTTGCATCATCGGGCAGGCTCGAGTTCGACCCCATGCACTTTCGCGCACGAGGGTGTGCCGCGGCCCGTCGCCG
>JAHYJQ010000291.1 GCA_019429025.1 Trueperaceae bacterium
GGAACCCTCGAACCCGTCGTCGCGCCCGCCGACGCGGCCCGCCGACACGCCGGCGGGGCCCGCCGACACGCCGGCCGGACCCGCCCGCGTCGGTGTCCTCGCCCTCCAGGGCGCCTTCCGCGAGCACCGGCTCGCCTTCGAGCGCCTCGGCGCCGAGGTGCGCGAGGTGCGCAAGCCCGGGCAGCTCGACGGCCTCGACGGCGTCGTCATCCCCGGCGGCGAGTCGACCACCATGGCCAAGCTCATGGCGGCCTACGGCCTCGACCGCGCGCTGCCGGCCTTCCACGCCGCCGGCGGCGGCGTGTGGGGCACCTGCGCCGGCGCCATCGCCGTCGCGACCGAGCTCGACGGCCACCCCGACCAGCCGCGCCTGGCGCTGCTCGACCTCACGGTCGCGCGCAACGCCTACGGGCGCCAGGTCGCGTCGTTCGAGGCGGACCTCGACGTCCGCGGCATCCCCGGCCCCTTCCGCGGCGTCTTCATCCGCGCGCCGCGCATCCTGCGGGTCGGGGAGGGCCTCGAGACGCTGTCGGTGTACGATGGCGACCCGGTCGCCGTGGCCCAGGGTCGCATCGTCGCCAGCGTCTTCCACCCCGAGCTCAGCGGCGACGACCGCTTCCACGCCCTCGTGTTGGCGCGTTGGATCGGGACCCTCCAGAACGGAGTCGATTCGTGACCAACCTGTTCCACATGCACCCGGGCCAGCGCGCGCCGGAGCTCGTGATCTCCGTCGTCGAGGTGCCCGCCGACAGCGCCAACAAGTACGAGTACGACGTCGACAAGGGCATCTTCAAGCTCGACCGCGTGCTGTACAGCCCGATGCACTACCCCGGCGACTACGGCTTCATCCCCGGCACCTACGCCGAGGACCAGGATCCGCTCGACATCCTCGTGCTCATGAACCGCCCCACGTTCCCGGGGGTGGTGCTGCGCGCGCGTCCGCTCGGTTACCTCGAGATGAGCGACGAGAAGGGGCGCGACCAGAAGATCCTCGCGGTGCCGGCCGACGACCCGCGCTACGACGCCAACCGGCACCTCGACAGCATCTCGCGCCACCGCCTGCGCGAGATCGAGCACTTCTTCCGCATCTACAAGGAGCTGGAGAACAAGCACACCAACGTCGGCGGCTGGTTCGGGCTCGACGAGACCCACAAGCTCATCAACGAGGCGCGCGCGGCCTACGAGCGGAAGTTTCCGCTCGAGGCGGCGCAGGCCGTCTGAGCGCCGTCAGGCGGGGGCGAGCCCCACGTTGTTCTTCTCCAGCGCCCGCTCGGCCCGGTAGCTGCTGCGCACGAGCGGTCCCGACACGACCTCCAGGAAGCCCATCGCCAGGCCCTCCTCGCGGTAGCGGGCGAACTCGGCGGGCGTGACCCAGCGCTCCACCGGCAGGTGCGCGGCCGTGGGCCGCAGGTACTGTCCGAAGGTGACGATGTCGACGCCGATCGCGCGCAGGTCGCGCAGCGTTTCCGTGATCTCCGCGTCCGTCTCGCCCAGGCCGAGCATGAGGCTGGTCTTGGTGAGGACGTCGGGCCGGGCGCGCTTGGCGTAGGCGAGCACGGCGAGCGTCTGCTCGTAGGAGGCGCGCGGGTCGCGCACCGGGTGGGTGAGGCGCCTCACGGTCTCCACGTTCTGGGCGTAGACGACGATGCCGCTGTCGAGCACCCGCCGGACGTGGGCGTGCACGCCCTGGAAGTCGGGCGTGAGGGCCTCCACGGCCGTCTCGGGGTTGCGCGCCCTGATCGCCCGCACGCAGGCGGCGTAGTGCGACGCGCCGCCGTCGGGCAGGTCGTCGCGGTCGACGCTGGTGAGCACCACGTACTTCAGGCCCATGAGGAACACCGACTCGGCGGCGAGCCGCGGTTCGTCCGGGTCGAGCCGGCCGCGCGGGTTGCCGGTGTCCACCGCGCAGAAGCGACAGGCGCGGGTGCACACCGACCCCATGAGCATGATCGTGGCGGTGCCGGCGTTCCAGCACTCCGCCAGGTTGGGGCACATCGCCTCCTCGCACACGGTGGAGAGGCGGTGGTCCTTCACCGTCGCCTTGACCTCCTGGTACTTGCCGCCCGAGGGCAGCTGCACCTTGAGCCAGCTCGGCTTGGGCTGCCGCGGCACCGGGGTGGCATCTTTGCGCGCGATGCCGTTCTTGACCACCCTGGGCGGCGCGGGCGTGCGGGTCTCGCTCATGCGGGATCGACCTCTCCTGTGGGGGGGCGGCCGGCGGCCGCGGCCGCACCGAACTCGGCGCGGAAGGCGGCGACGACCTGCGGCCGGACGTCGTCGAGCGCGACGTGGCGGCCGACGAGCCGGGACAGGCTGGTGACGCCCCTGTCGGCGATGCCGCAGGGGACGATCGTCTCGAAGTGACTCAGGTCGGTGTGCACGTTCATCGCGAAGCCGTGGAAGCTGACGTTGCGCTGCACCGCCACGCCGATGGCGACGACCTTCTCGACGCCGACCCAGACGCCGGCGTAGCCCGGCGATCCCTCGCCGGCGATGCCGTAATCGGCGAGCACGCGCACCAGCGCGCCCTCCAGGGAGCGCAGGAAGTCGCGCACGCGCCGCCCGACGGGGAAGATCGGGTAGCCGACCAGCTGGCCGGGCCCGTGGTAGGTGACGTCGCCGCCGCGCTCGATGTCGTACAGCGCGAAGCCGCGTGCGCGCAGCTCGTCCTCGGGGACGCGCAGGTGGTCGCGGCCGCCCTTGCGGCCGAAGGTGATGACGGGGTCGTGCTCGACCAGCAGCAGCGTCGGCGCGCGCTCGCCGCTGGCGACCTCCGCGTGGACCGCGCGCTGCACGTCCCAGGCCTCGCGGTAGTCGAGGCGGCCGAGGTCGACGACGTCGAAGGCGAACGCCCAGGGGTGGGGGCTGGCGGCGGGTGGCGCGAACGGGGCGGGGGTCGGCGCACTCACGCCGGCCATGCTACCGCCCGTGCCGTTCGGGCGCCGTGCTGCCGGCGGCATGAGCCCGACCCGTCCCGGCCGCGAACGCCCGAGCGACGTCCTGGGTCGGCGGGTCAGTCCTCGATGCGGTAGAGCACCCCGCCGCCATAGTCCGCGAGGTAGGCGTCGAGCGCCTCGTCGAGGCCGAAGGTGGCGATGCCGAAGCCGGCGCGCAGGAGCTCGCCGGCCGTGAACCCGGCCTCTCGGTCGCCGTCCGCCACGAACACCCGGCCGCTGACGAAGTCGCCGAAGAGGTAGCGCCCGCGCAGCGACGGCGCGGCCTCGCCGTAGGGCACCACGCCCCCGGTGATCGACCGCCCCCACCCCGAGGCGTGGGTGTAGGTGAGGACCGGCGCGACGTAGGCGTCCAGGTCGCAGCCGCTGGGCGGATCGAAGCAGCGGTCGCCCTCGACGACCCGCCAGCCGTAGTTCTCGCCGCCCGGGCTGGCGGCCGGCTGCAGGTTGACCTCCTCGACGGCGTTCTGCCCGACGTCGGCGATCCACAGGTCGCCGCTGCGGGCGTCGAAGTGGAAGCGCCACGGGTTGCGCAGCCCGTAGGCCCAGATCTCCGGGCGCGCGCCGTCCACGCCGACGAAGGGGTTGTCGGCGGGGACGCGCAGCTCGCCGGGCCCGCCGGCGTCGACGTCGAGGCGCAGGAGGGCGCCGAGCGGCGTCGCCAGGTCCTGGCCGGCGTTCAGCGGGTCGCCGCCGCTGCCGCCGTCGCCCAGCGCCAGGTAGAGGTGGCCGTCGGGGCCGAAGGCGATCTGGCCGCCGTTGTGGTTGCCGTACGGCTGGTCGAGGGTGAAGAGCACGGCTTCCGTCGCCGGATCCACGCGCGCGCCGGCGGGGTCGGCCCGCAGCTCGCTGAGGGTCGTGCGGCCGTTGCGGTCGGTGTAGTGCACGAAGACGCGCCCGTTGTCGGCGAAGCCGGGGTGGAACGCCAGCCCCAGCAGGCCGCGTTCCCCCTGGGCGCGCGTGCGGTCCCGCAGGTCGAGCCAGCGGCTCGCGCTGCCGTCGGGGGAGAGCGCGACGACGCTGCCGCGCTGCTCGACGACGAACAGGCGGCCGGAGCCGTCGCCGGCGGCGACGATGCCGACCGGCTGCACCAGGCCGTCGGCCACCTGGACGAGGCGCTGCGCGGCGGCGGGCT
>JAHYJQ010000292.1 GCA_019429025.1 Trueperaceae bacterium
GTACACGCTCTGGTCGTCGTCGCCGACCAGCATGACGTCGTCGCGGCCGGCCATGAGCAGCTCGAGGGTGGCGAGCTGCACCGCGTTGACGTCTTGGGCCTCGTCCACGATGGCGGCCCGCCAGCGCCCCCGCGCCCAGGCGAGCAGGCCGGCGTCGGCGTGCAGCGCCCGCCACGCCTCGACCAGCAGCTGGTCGTGGTCCAGCCACCCCAGGCCGCGGCGGACGCGCTCGAAGTGCTCGAGGAGCGGGAGGTGATCGGGGTGGTCCGGGTCGGGCGCGGGTGGGCGCGCCTCGGCGCGGGCGCTCGCGGGCAGGCCGTCGTCGAGGCCGGGGAGCTCGAGGCGGGCGAGGCAGCGGCCGCGGTAGGCGGCGAAGGCTTGGACGTCGACGTCGCGCCAGGCGTCCGCGAGGTCGGGATCGATCGCGGCAGCGTCGCGCCGGGCGCGGCGCACGACCCGCTCCACGAGCGCCTCCGGCGGCGGACCCTGCGGCGGCGCCGGCCCGCCCAGCCGGGTCCGGGTCGCGAGCAGCAGGTGCGCCAGCGAGTGGAAGGTGCGCACCTCCACGGCCGCCAGCGCGGGGTCGTCGCGCAGCTGCCCGCGCACCGCCGCGATGGCCGCGCGCGAGAAGCTCACCACCAGCAGGCGCTCGGGATCGACCCGGCCGCGTGCCACCCGCTCGCGCACCCGGGCCACCATCGTGGTGGTCTTGCCCGCGCCCGCGACGGCGACGACCACCGCGGGCCCGCCGTCGTGCGCCACGACCGCGCGCTGGGCGGCCGTCAGGGTTGGCGGTCGGGGATCGGCGGCGGCCGGCGGGGGCGCGGCGGGCGGCTCGCCCGTCCAGCCGGCGATCTCGCGGGCGGCCGCGCGCAGGTCGTCGCTCCCGCGCGCGCGCCAGCGAACGCGGTCCGCGACCGGCGGACCGGCGGGCGGTGAACGGAACGCCACGCTCCACCCCGAAGGCGCGCCGTCGAGCGCCTCGTGCGCCCACGCCAGCGCCGCCTCCACGCTCGCCAGGCGCGCGTGCCGGCGGCGAGGTGGCCGCCAGGCGGTCGACGCGAGATCGGGCTCACGGGCATCCAGCGGCATGGTCGGCTCGCCCCCCGCCAGCAGCGCCCCCCACGCGGGCCGCCAGCCGCTTTCGGGCGGGCCCACGAGCGCCACCCGCCAGGGTCCCGGCGCGCGCCACCAGGCGTGGGGGTGAGGGGTCTCGTCCATGGCCCGATGGTGTCGCGACGAGGGGTCGGCGCTACGCGCGCGCCGGGCCGTAGCCAAGGCAGCCTGGGCGGTTGTGGCCCTTCGATCGTTGGCCAGGGGCCGCCGGGCGTAGCGTAGGCGCGAGGTGAAGCGTCCCCGCCGGCCCCGGCTCACGCCACCGCAGATCGTCCTGCTCGGGTTCCTCGGCGCGATCGCGGTAGGCACCGTGCTGCTGGTGCTGCCGATCTCCCACGCCCCCGGCATCCGGCTCGGTTGGCTCGACGCCTTGTTCACGGCGACCAGCGCCGTCTGCGTGACCGGGTTGATCGTCGTCGACACGGGTAGCGACCTCTCGCGCTTCGGGCAGGTGGTGGTCCTGCTGCTCATCAAGTCGGGCGGCCTCGGGATCCTGTCGGTGGGCGCGCTCATCGCCTTCACCACCGGGCGGCGCCTGGGTGTGGTGGCGCGTCTGGGTCTGCAGGCGCAGACGAACCGGCTGCAGATGGGCGGGGTGGTGCGCTTCGTGCGCAACCTGCTGATCTTCACCACCAGCGCCGAGCTGCTCGGCGCGCTGGCGCTGTGGCCCGCGATGGCGCGCGAGGCCGGCCGCGCGGAGGGCGCCTGGCTGGCGCTCTTCCACGCCATCAGCGCCTGGAACAACGCCGGCTTCTCGCTCTTCGCCGACAGCCTCGTGCGCTTCGCCGCCGACCCGTGGGTCGTCGCGGTCGTGCCGCTGCTGTTCGTCGCCGGTGGGCTGGGCCTGGTCGTGTTCGTCGACGTCGTCAGCGCCGTGCGGGCCCACTGGGTGCGCAGGGGCACGCCGGGTGCGGGTCGGGCACGCGTGCCGTGGTCGCTGCACACCCGGCTGGCCCTGGTGGCGACCGGCATCCTCGTCCTCGTCGGCGCCGGCGGCATCGCCGTCCTCGAGTGGTCGAACCCGGCCACCCTCGGGGCGCTGGACCCCGCGGCGCGCCCGCTGGCGGCGGCGTTCCAGGGCCTCACGCCGCGGACCGCCGGCTTCCACGTGCTGGAACCGGCCGACCTCACGCCGGCGGGTCAGGTCCTGACGATGGCGCTCATGTTCATCGGCGCCAACCCGAGCTCCACGGCGGGGGGCGTCAAGACCACGACGGTCGCGGTGCTGCTGCTGGCGGCGTGGGCCGCCGTGCGCGGGCGCGGGAGCGCGATCGCGTTCGGGCGCGGCATCTCGGGCGCGATGCTGGCCCGGGCGGCGGCCGTCGTCACGCTCGCGCTCGGGATCGTCACGCTGGCGATCTTCGCGTTGGCGGTCAGTGAGGCGGGCGTGCCGCTGCCGGTGCTGGCGTTCGAGGCGTTCTCCGCCTTCGGCACGGTGGGGCTCTCGATGGGGGTGACCCCCGATCTCTCGGCCGCCGGTAGGTTGGTCATCGTCGCGCTCATGTTCCTCGGCCGCGTGGGGCTGCTCACCGTGGGGCTGGCGCTCGCCGCGGCCCCGCCCGAGCGGCCGCTGCGCTACCCCAACGAGGACGTGATCATCGGATGAGGGTCGACTGGGAGGGTCCAAGATGAAGGTCCGCTCGTTTCTCGTCATCGGCGCGGGGCGCTTCGGCACCGCGCTGTCCCGCACGCTGTTCGACCTGGGCCACGAGGTCGTGGTCGTCGACCGCAGCGAGGCGGCCCTCGAGCCCGTCATGGCGCACGCGACCCAGGCGGTCGTGCTCGACGCCGTCGACGAGGAGACGCTGGCCCGGCTCGGGCCCGCCAACTTCGACGCCGTGGTCGTCGCGATCGGCGAGTCCTTCGAGGGCGCCGTGCTGGCCGTGGCGGCCGCGAAGTCGCTCGGCGCGCAGCGGATCGTGGCCAAAGCCACCACCGAGCTCGCCGCCAAGGTGCTCGCCAAGGTCGGGGCCGACGAGGTCGTGCGGCCCGAGCACGACAGCGGCGTGCGCCTGGCACGCCACCTCGTGACGCCGTCCCTGGTCGACGCCTTCGAGCTCGGCGAGAACTACGGCGTGGTCGAGATCGAGGCCGGCCCCGACCTGGTCGGGACGCTGGCGCGCCTGCGGCTGACGAACCGCTTCCGCGTCCAGGTGATCGCGGTCGCGCGGGGGGAGAAGGTCACCGCCGCCCCCAAGGCCGACTTCGAGGTGGCCGAGGGCGACCGCCTGGTCGTCATCGGTGCGACCGCCGACCTCGACCGCTTCCGCGAGGGACTCCGCGGATGACCTGCGCGGCGCATGGTCGACAGGACGGGCGCCACTTCCCTCGGGCACCCCGACGGCGGAGACTGGCGCCATGCGCCTGACCGCCCGCACCCTGCTCCTGCTGCTCGCGTGGCTGCCTCTCGCTGGGCTCGCTCAGTCCCCGGCCGTGCCGGAGCGGTTCGCCGTGCCGATCTACTTCTTCTGGGGCGATGGCTGCCCGCACTGCGCCACCCAGAAGGTGTTCCTGGAGCAACTGAAGGCCGACCATCCCAACGTGGTCGTCTACGACTTCGAGGTCTACTACGTCGAGGAGAACCGGTCGCTCATGACGGCCATGGCCGCGGCGTTCGGGCGGACCGTCACCGGCGTCCCCATGACCTTCATCGGCGACGAGGTCTGGGTCGGCTACAACGATGCCGCGGGACGGCAGATGCGCGCGGCCGTGGAGCGCTACGAGACGTACGCCGCGCCGGACCCCGTCGATCGTGTGGCGCCCGAACTCCGGGAGCGGTTCGTACCGCCCTCACCCTCGCCCTCGCCACAGTCCTCGCCCCCGCAAGACGGGGGCGAGTTGCTACTCGACGTTCCGCTCGTCGGCAGCGTCGACGTCGCGCACCAGGCGCTGTGGCTCTCGACCACGCCGATCGCCTTCGTCGACGGCTTCAACCCCTGCTCCCTGTGGGTGCTCG
>JAHYJQ010000293.1 GCA_019429025.1 Trueperaceae bacterium
AACTGCAGCCGGACGCAAACGGGGCCGGCTCCGCCGGCCCCTACCTTACGCAGTTGCCCCGCCTACGGCGGGACGACTGCAGCCGGACGCAAACGGGGCCGGCTGCGCCGGCCCCTACCTTACGCAGTTGCCCCGCCTGCGGCGGGACAACTGCAGCCGGACACCCCCGCGCGACGGCTGCGCCGGCACCTGCCTCACGCCGTCGACCCGCCCCGCCGCTGTGTAGTTATGCGCGAGGTCGGCCCGCCCGCCATCGCGGCCCATGCGGTATGCTCCGAACCCATGAGGAGCCTCCACGCGCATGGCTAGCGAGAAGCGATTGGTCGAGGTCGTCGACCTGAAGACCTACTTCGACACCGACGAGGGAACGGTCAAGGCGGTCGACGGCGTCAGCTTCCACATCGACAAGGGCGAGACGCTGGGCGTCGTCGGCGAGTCCGGCTCGGGCAAATCCGTCATGAGCCTGTCCGTCATGCGCCTGATCCCCGTCCCCCCGGGGCGCATCGCCGGCGGCCAGATCCTCTTCGACGGCCAGGACATCGTCAAGAAGAGCGAACGCGACATGCGCCGCATTCGCGGCAACGAGATCGCGATGATCTTCCAGGAGCCGATGACCAGCCTCAACCCGGTGTACACGGTCGGCGACCAGATCGCCGAGGCGATCGTCCTGCACCAGAAGGAGACGTCCCGCGCCGCGATGCGCAAGGCGACCGAGATGCTCGACCTCGTCGGCATCCCCGAGCCCGCCAAGCGCGTCAAGAACTACCCCCACCAGATGTCGGGCGGCATGCGCCAGCGCGTGATGATCGCCATGGCGCTGTCGTGCAACCCGAAGCTGCTGATCGCCGACGAGCCCACCACCGCGCTCGACGTGACGATCCAGGCGCAGATCCTCGACCTCATGCGCACCCTGCAGCGCGAGATCGGCATGTCGATCATGTTCATCACGCACGACCTCGGGGTGGTGGCTGAGATGGCCGACCGGGTCGTCGTCATGTACGCCGGCCGCGCCGTCGAGGAGTCGACGGTGGTCAACATCTTCAAGAACCCCCAGCAGCCCTACACCCTGGGCCTGATGAACTCGATCCCACGCGTCGACAAGGCCGCCGAGCACCAGGAGCGCCTGCAGGCGATCCCCGGCAACGTGCCGAACCCGCTGTACCTGCCCGAGGGCTGCGCCTTCCACCCGCGCTGCCGCTTCATGATCGACGACTGCAAGAAGGCCATCCCCGACCTCGTCGACGCCGGTGATGGTCACATGGTGCGCTGCATCCGGCATGCGGAACTCGACCTGAAGAACGAGGTGACGATGTGAGCGACGCCGTGAAGAGGGACGCGGCCGCGAGCGACTCCGCAGCCACCGAAGCCGCCGCGACCGCGGCCAGCACCGCGACCGGCACCGAAGCCGACGCGCTGCTCCAGGTTCGCAACCTCAAGAAGTACTTCCCGATTCGCGGCGGCGTCTTCTCCCGCGTGGTCGCCAACGTCAAGGCCGTCGAGGAGGTCTCGCTGACCATCCGGCGCGGCGAGGTCGTCGGGCTGGTGGGCGAGTCCGGCTCCGGCAAGACCACCGCCGGCCGCGCCATCCTGCGGCTGATCGAGCCGACCGGCGGCGAGATCATCTTCGACGGGGTCGACATCGCCAAGCTGCCCAAGGCGAAGATGCGCGACTACCGCAAGGAGATGCAGATCATCTTCCAGGACCCCTTCGCCAGCCTGAACCCCCGCATGTCGGTGGGGGACATCATCGGCGAGGCCCTGACGATCCACAACCTCGCGCGCGGCAAGGCCAAGGACGAGCGCGTCGCCGACCTGCTCGAGCGCGTCGGCATGAACGCCGGGCACATGCGCCGCTACCCGCACGAGTTCTCCGGGGGCCAGCGCCAACGCATCGGCATCGCCCGCGCCCTCGCGGTGGACCCCAAGTTCATCGTCGCCGACGAGCCCGTCTCCGCGCTCGACGTGTCGATCCAGGCGCAGGTCGTCAACCTGCTCCAGGACCTCAAGGACGAGCTCGGCCTGACGATGCTCTTCATCGCGCACGACCTGGGCGTGGTCGAGTACATCTCCGACAAGGTCGTCGTCATGTACCTCGGCCGCATCATGGAGATCGCGCCCGCGAAGGAGCTGTACCGCAACCCGGTGCACCCGTACACCGAGGCGCTGCTGTCGGCGGTCCCGATCCCCGACCCCACGGTGAAGCGCGAGCGCGTCCTCCTCCAGGGTGACATCCCCTCGCCGATCAACCCGCCCTCGGGGTGCGTGTTCCGGACCCGCTGCCCCATCGCGATCGAGGACTGCAAGCACGTCGTGCCGCCGCTGGAAGAAGTCGGCCCCGGCCACCTCAAGGCCTGCATCCGGCGCTGACGGCCGACGTTTCGGGCGACGCATCGGAGGACGCGCGTGGCACGCCGGAGGGATGAACCCGAGGCTTACGAGGGCGATCGCCCCAAGCTGACCACGCGCGACGTCATGGCGTTGATCTGGGCGACCTACAAGGTCTCGGCGCCGTACCTGCTGGTGTTCCTGCTGCTGTTCCTGCTCGCCCTGTGGCTGGTCACGGAAGTCCTGTTCCGGTGAGCGCGGCCGCGCACGGTGAACCCACCCGTCTGCCGAGCGCCGACGACCTGCAGCGCGCGGTTCTGGCGCTGCTGCCCGAGCGGCACGAGGACCCCGATCTCGACGGCTTCTACCGGCTGCTGCGCGACTACCCCGCCCGCGGCGGCAAGCGCCTCCGCGGGCGCTTCGTGCTCGCGTCCTGCGCCGCGCACGGCGGCGACCCGGCGCTCGCCATGACGCCGGCCGCGGCCCTCGAGCTGTTCCAGAACTGGGTGCTGGTCCACGACGACATCGAGGACGACAGCGAGGAGCGACGCGGGCGCCCCGCCCTGCACCGCACCGCCGGCGTCCCCGTGGCGCTCAACGCGGGCGACGCCATGCACGTCTACATGTGGCAGGCCCTGCTGGGCCTCGCCGCGGACGGGGGCGTCGACGCCGACGCCATCCGCTCGGAGTTCGTGCGCCTCATCCACCGCACCGCCGAGGGCCAGCACCTCGACCTGACCTGGGTGGCCGAGGGGCGCTTCGCCGTCGGCGAGGCCGACTACCTCCGGATGGTGACCCTCAAGACCTCCTGGTACACCGTCATCGGTCCCCTACGCATCGGCGCCTTCGCGGCCGGTCGCCCGCCGCACCCGGCGTACGAGGCCGAGGGCGCGCGCCTGGGGGCCGCCTTCCAGATCCGCGACGACGTGCTCAACCTCGACCCCGAGGCCGCCACCGGCAAGGAGTTCGCGGGCGACCTCTACGAGGGGAAGCGCACGCTCGTCCTCGCGCACCTCTTCGCCCACGCGAGCGCCGACGAGGCGGCCGAGGCCGAGGCGCGGCTGGCCAAGCCGCGGTCCGCCAAGACGGCCGACGACGCGCGCTGGCTGCTCGACCTCATCGCCCGCTGCGGCTCGCTCGCGTACGCCCAGAGCGTCGCCGAGCGCGAGGCGGCCGCCGCCCTGCGCGGCCTGCGCGAGGCTTTCGCGCCGCTGCCCGGCCGCGCCGCGGCCGCGACGCTGCTCGAACGGTTCGCCCAGCTCGTCAGCCGCCGTCACTGATCGGCCCGCGGCCGAGAGCGTCTCGGCAGCGGCCGGCGCCGGCCGGCTCGACGGTCCGCGCGCGCAGCAACATGGGCCCATGCCGTGCTGGCCGCCCCTCCCCTGCCCGGGTTGCGGCCTCCGGCCCGCCACCGACCAGGGCGCCTGCGCCGCCTGCTGGCGCGCCATCGATCGTGGCCCGCACCCCGAGGGGCCGTGGCTCGTGGCCTGGGGCGCCTACCGCGGGCCGCTGGGGCGGCTCGTCCGGGCGGCGAAGTACCGGCCGTCGACGGCGCTGCTGCGGGCGCTGGGCGCCCGGCTCGGGGCGCATGCCGGCGCGCGCTGGCCCGATTACTGCCGCGCGGCCGCGGTCGTGCCGGTCCCGCCCGACGCCGGCCGCCAGCGGCGCCGCGGCGTCGACCACACGGCGCTCCTGGCGGCGGCCGTCGCCGCGGCGCTGCCGCAACCACGCCC
>JAHYJQ010000294.1 GCA_019429025.1 Trueperaceae bacterium
CTCTGTGCGAACGTCGACGTGAGGCCCAAGGTGATATGATCGATCGCCTGGTCGTTCCGAAGGTCGAGAAAGCCGGCGATCACCCTCGGATCGCCGGAGCTCAAGAAGTTATGGTCCTGGGAGATGGAGGCCCGCAGAAGCCCCTCGAAGGCGCCGCCCGAGGTCGTGTTCGCCGTCTCCATGTCGGTGTACGCCGCGTGGAGCCGGACCTCGAGGCGCGGCGAGAGCGTGGCGGCCAGGTTCATGCGTGACCCGTACCGCTCCAGCCGATCGTTGGGAAGCGCGTACGTGTCGTTCTGGTACTCGCCGGACACGAAGTAGGACAGCTTCTCCCAGCCTCCCTCGACGGACAGGCCATACCTCTGATACCACTGCGCGCCCGGCCACGAGCACGCGCCCTCAGGCGACGCGTTGGCGTGCTCCCAGCGGGGGTCGTCCGTGACGCACGGGCGGGACGCAGCGCCCCCCTCGTATCCGCCGCCCCACCAGGAATCCCGGAGAAAATGCTCGAGGTTGAGGTAGTCGACGCCATTCGCGCCGAAGGGGCGCACCCAGCCCGTCCCCTGCGAGATGTCGGCGCTCCAGCTCGGCGCGCCCGGCCGGCCCTGTCGGGTGAAGAGCTGGATCACGCCGTTCGCGGATCCGGTCCCGAAGAGGGTGGACGCGGCGGGACCCTTCACCACCTCGATGCGCTCGAGGTCGCCCACGCTCACCAGGTCGAGCGGGCTCGGCGTGACGAACGCACCCGCTGGAATGCCCGCGTAGTAGTTCTCGAACACCAGCGCCGGGAAGGCGCTCTCCATCATGCGGATCCCATCGACGTAGACGACCGGCTGATTGCTGAGCACCATGCCCCGATTGCCGCGCAGCCGGATCTGTTTGCCCTGGCTGGCCTCGCCGCTGCCACCGGTGACCTCGATGCCGACCGCGGCACCCTGGAGGAAGTCCGACAGCGTGGGCTTGTAGGCGGTCCGCTGTTCGACCTGCACCCGGGCCACCGTGTAGCCGATCTCCCGCTGCCTCGCACCCTCGGCCGCTGCGGTGGCCGTTCCGGTCACAATCAGTTCGTCGAGGTCGAAGGGGCGGATCGAGAGCGCGAGGTCCACCACGACCGAGTCGCTCGTGAGCGCTGTCACTTCACGCTCGGAGGGGGCATACCCGAAGCGCTCGGCGCGCACGGTGACGGTGCCCGGCGGAACCCCCAGGATGACGTACCTACCGTCCGAGCGTGACAGTGCCGAGCGGCCATGCCCCACGACCACTACCTCAGCTCCTTCGAGGGGCGCACCCGACTGCGCGTCGGTGACCCGGCCCACGACGGCGCCGGTCTGGGCCTGCGCCGCAGCGCTCGTGGCGCTCAGCAGCAGGACGCACAAGCCCGCGAAGCCACCAGGCGTGTGCATGACTACCTTCCGCGTTCGACGATCGCGAAGAGTGCGCTGTCGCCGGTCGCGAGGACTGTCCCGTCCAGTCCGACGATCGTGTGGCGGGTCGGGAGTCTGGTTGGGTACTCCCACTTCAGGGTGCCGTCGGGCGCGAGCGCAAACAGGTTGAAGCCACCCACGTAAATGGATCCATCTGCCGCAACGACGGGCGTCATGCACAACCATGTACCCGACCGGGGGTTGGGGCCGGGGTAGCTCCAACGCAGCCGGCCACTCGCGTCGACCGCGTGCAGCCCATCCCCTCCGATGTAGACCGTGCCGTCGGAGCCGAGCGCCGGGGAGGAATACGCACGAGCCAGCGGTAACGGTAAGCTCCATCTTAGGCTTCCCCCCGGACTCAACGCATACAGATGCTGATCCTCTGATCCGAAATAGATCGTCCCGTCGGGAGCGATCGCCGGAGTGGACCGGATTGCACCGCCGGTCCTATAGACCCATCGCTCCTTGCCATCCGGGCCAAACGCGTACAGGTATCCGTCGTTGGCCCCGATGAGAATGGTGCCGTCCCGCGCGACGACGGGCGCCGATAACCAACCTCCCGCCTTGAACTCCCACCGCTCCTGCCCGGCGGGGTCAACCGCGTGCAAGATGCTGTCTAGACTGGCCACATACACGGTGCCGTCCGATCCGATGGCTGGAGACGTGCTGACTTCCTTACCGGAGTTGGGGAGAATCCACCGGACAACGCCAGACCGGTCAACGGCCATGAAGGCGGCCATCGTCCCGAAGTAGACGGTCCCGTCGGGTGCGATCGCGGGTGCGAAGCTGACGCCATCTGTGGGGAAACTCCAGCGGCGCCCTCCACCCGGAGCCGCCGCCTCCAGCGTCTTATGCGCCGGCACGTAGATCGTCCCGTCGTCCCCGATCGTAATGCCCCAGCCGGGCGGGGCGCCGAGAGGATACGACCACGTCCGTCGAATCGCGTCGCGCACGGTCACGGTGGCCGTGCCCGTGACTCCACCGCTCGTGGCGGAAACCCTGGCCGTGCCCTCGCTCACCGCCGTGACCACCCCGAGGCTGTCAACCGTCACGATGTCCGGGGCGTCGGATGACCACCTGAAGAGCTGCGGGTTCAATCGTGCGCCCGCAAGCCAGGTTCCGTCGGCCGCGACCGTCCGGGCGCCTATTCTGTAGGTCATGCCGATGAAGAACAGGGGGCGCTCGGAGGGGAGCATCTCCACCGACGCCGGCAGCGAATCGGGTCGGACGAGCGGATCCGTGACGGCGTCCTTACAGCCGTTGACGGCGAGCGCCAGACCGACAGCAGAAGAGGTCAGCAAGCGAGTCCTGAGCCTGCGGAGGGCGCGCGACTCGTCCACTCGGACCTCCTCGTTAGAGCACAGCTCCACGGAGACACCGCCCGGCACGGGCCGGGCGGGACTCCGAGGACACCCTAGGCTTCGACGACGGGTACGGCAAGCACGAGCACCCTACCGTTCGTAGATCACGGCTGGGTTACGGCAGCCTCTCGAAGCACTCGTTCCCATCCGGGTCGACCTCAAGATCCTGCCTGATATTCTCGTCGTAGGTATCGTACGCATCCCAGGCTTCCAGAGTCTGGGTGTACACGTCAGAATCGTAGAGAATCTCTTGCCGGTAGCGACAGTGGAGGCGGCGGGAGTGGGCTGCGGTGGGGCTTCGCCCCATCCTCGCCCGTCTCGTCGGTGGACGAGGGGATCTGGCGAGGACGTCTGGGCTCCTCGGCTCGAACCCGCGTTGCGTCCTCGCTTCGCGAGTCCGCCGCGGGTTCAACTCCCGCCGCCCGACCTTTCTGATGGACCCGGACGCAAAGAATTCGAACCGCGGCCACGCTGCCCCTGGAAGTGGTCCTCGTGGACACCCTCGACCCGCCCACGTACCAGCAGATCGCGCCGAAGGCCCGCCACCTCCGTGAGCTGGGCCTGAGCGACCGGACCATCGCGAGGCGCCTCGGCGTGACCGACAAGACGGTCGCCAAGGCTCTCCAGTGGCTGCAGGAGGCTACCGTGAAGGGGCAACCGCCCTTGACGCGGCCCTCGGCCGAATAGACGATGTCTCTCACAATGACCAGGGAATCGAGGGAGTGGACGCTGACCGAGGCGGCTCGCCTGCTCGGAGAACCCCAGCACCGGCTCATCTACCTTTGCGAGAAAGCGGTGGTAAACCCCGATATCCAGGACGCAAAGGGCCGGGGAAGCAGCCGCCGATTCTCCGACCGCAACCTCCTCGAGTTTGCCGTGGCTCTCCGCCTCCGAGAGCTGGAAATCGGAGTCGCGTTCGTCGGGGCCGTCGTCCACGTGCTTCGCGCGTTCGAACGCAGTGTCAGGAAGGAGCTGCGCGACTTCAAGCTGCCGGGCAGTCTGCGGGACCCGAAGGCGCCCGATCTCCGGGTGGTGATCGCGGACGGGGCACGCCTGTATTTCATACTGGGCGCTCCCGGATCGCCCGGGCGCGTCTACGGGGGCATCGACCTCCAGGACGTGACGCGGTCACACCCCAGCGCGCGCGCCCTCGATCACGACCTCACGCGCAGGACGGCATCGGCGGAGGGGTCCAAGTTCAGGGGCATTGGGGGACCGGAAGGAAGTCGGTTCCTAGATCGGAAGAGCAC
>JAHYJQ010000295.1 GCA_019429025.1 Trueperaceae bacterium
CCCCTGCCGGCCCGTGGCAGGCGGCGCAGTTGGCGGCGTAGACGCGGCTGCCGTCGACCGCGGCGCCCGCATCGGCCGACACTTCACCGACCGCGGTGTCGACCGCCCACTGCGAGGCGGGCACGACCTCGATCCAGCCGATCATGTTCTGGTGCCCGATGCCGCAGTACTCGTTGCAGGTGACGCGGTAGGTGCCGAGCCGGTCGAAGGTCGTGCGCAGGCGCGACACCTCGCCGGGGATGACCTCGACGTTGAGGTTGGTGTTCTCCACCTGCCAGCCGTGGATGACGTCGCGGGCGGTGAGGTAGAACTCCACCTCGGCGCCCTGGGGCACGCGGATGGTCTCGGGAACCCAGACGAACGCCTGCCCGACGATCGACACCTGCAGCTGGTTGGGGCCGACGACCCGCACGCCGGGGTCGGTGAACATCGCCTGCTGCAGCAGCGTCTGCGGGTTGCCGCGGGCCGCCGACTGCGCGATGTGCGCGCCCTCGGTGGCGAGCGAGTACGCGATGAGGATGACGAAGCCGAGCGTCATCAGCCCGGAGAACGCGATCCAGCGGCGCTCCCACTTGGCGATCTCGTGGTGGTGGCGGTCGTCCATGCTCAGTTCCTCACGACGTTGAGCGCGTACATGCCGAACCACAGCACCATGATCGTCAGGGTCAGGAACCCGACGACCGCGAGCGCGCCCAGGGGGCGGTGCTCGGTGTCCGGCTGCGGGCCGCCGGCCTCGTCCGGTGGGTGAGCGGCGGTGGGCGCCGGCTCCTCGGGGCGTCGTTCGTCCACGGGGTCCTCCTCGAGCGGGGGTCATGACGTCGTCCGGCGAATCCGCCGGACCGTGCTGCGCGACATGGTAAAGGAAGGATGAACGGGGTATCACAAGAGAATGTCGGACCATGAAGTCATCATTGCGGGCGCGGGCGGCATCATCGGGCAGCGGCTCATCGAGGCGTTGCGGCAACGCGGCGCCGACGCACCGCCCATCACCGTGCTCACCCGGCGCGCCGAGGGGCGCTGGCCCGACGGCGTCACCCCCTTCGTGTGGAACCCGGCCGCCGCCCGCCAGGGCGACGACGACGCCCTCGCCGCGCTCGCCGAGCGGCTCCACGGCGCGCATGCGCTGGTCAACCTCGCCGGCTCGTCGATCGCCGCGGGCCGCCTGGACGCCGCGCACCTCTCTCGCGTCAAGGGGAGCCGGGTCGACGCGGGGACCACCCTGCTCGCCGCCGCCCGCCGCGCCAAGGCACCGCCCGCCGTGTGGCTGCAGGCGTCAGGCGTCGGACTCTACGGCGACCGCGGCGACGAGCTCCTCACGGAGGCCTCGGCGCCCGGCGACCCGGCGCGCGACGTGCTCGTCCCCACCGGCCTGGCGTGGGAGGCGGCGGCCGCCCCCGCTGCCGACCTGACGCGGCTCGTCACCACCCGCTTCGGGGTCGTCTTCGACCGCGAGGCCGAGGCCTGGCGCAAGCTGCTCCTGCCGGTCCGCCTCTTCGCCGGCGGGCCGCTCGGCTCCGGCCGCCAGTGGATGCCCTGGATCGGCGGCCGCGACGTCGCCCGCGCGCTGGCGTGGCTCATCGAGACGCCGTCCGCGACCGGCACCTTCAACCTCACCGCGCCCGAGCCCGCCCGCCAGATCGACGTGACCCGGGCCGCGGCGCGCGCGCTGCGCCGGCCCGTGTGGCTCCCGGCGCCCGCCTTCGCCCTGCGCCTGGCGCTCGGCAAGGTGGCGGACGCGCTGCTGCTCTCCTCCCAGCGGGTCATCCCGGAGCGGCTGCTGGAGGCCGGCTTCGCGTTCGAGGACCGGACGATCGAGAAGGCGGTGCCGGGACTGGTGTGAGGCACCGCGGTAGATTGCGGCCATGAGCACCCTCCCCGCCGCCCCCGACCACCCCTGCCTGCAGGACCTGCGCGCCGCCGACCCCGCGATCCACGCCCTGGTGGTGCGCGAGGGCGAGCGACAGCGCGACGGCCTGGAGCTGATCGCCTCCGAGAACTTCACCTCGGCCGCGGTGCGGGCGGCGCTCGGCACGGTGCTGACGAACAAGTACGCCGAGGGCTACCCCGGCAAGCGCTACTACGGCGGCTGCGAGGTCGTCGACGAGATCGAGACCCTGGCGATCGAGCGCCTCAAGCGCCTGTTCGGCGCCGCCTGGGCGAACGTGCAGCCACACTCGGGCAGCTCGGCGAACCTGGCGGTCTACCACGCGCTGCTCGAACCCGGCGACCTCATCATGGGGATGGACCTGTCGCATGGCGGGCACCTGACGCACGGCTCGCCGGTCAACTTCTCGGGCCGGCAGTACCGGGTGGTGGCCTACCCCGTCGACCGCGAGAGCGAACGCATCGACATGGCCGAGGTGCGGCGGCTCGCGCTCGAGCACCGGCCGAAGATGATCATCTCCGGCGCGTCCGCCTACAGCCGACCGATCGACTTCGCCGCCTTCCGCGCGGTGGCCGACGAGATCGGCGCCTACCTGCTGGCCGACGTCGCCCACATCGCCGGCCTCATCGCCGCCGGCCTGCACCCCGACCCGGTGCCGTACGCGCACGTGGTCACCAGCACCACCCACAAGACCCTGCGCGGCCCGCGCTCGGGGATCGCCTTCGGCTCGGACCCCGAGGTCGGCGCCATGGTCGACCGGGCGGTCTTCCCCGGCAGCCAGGGCGGGCCGCTCATGCACGCCATCGCCGCCAAGGCCGTCGCCTTCGAGGAGGCGCTGCAGCCGTCGTTCCGCGGCTACCAGGAGACCGTGATCGCCAACGCGCGGGCGCTGGCCGCCGCGCTGCAGGACCGCGGCTGGCGCATCGTCTCGGGCGGCACCGACAACCACCTGCTACTCGTCGACCTGCGGCCCAAGGGCCTGACGGGCAAGAAGGCGGTCGACCTGCTCGACCCCGTCCACATCACCGTCTCGAAGAGCATGGTGCCCTTCGACGAGCGCAAGCCCTGGATCACCTCGGGCATCCGCCTGGGCACCCCCGCGCTGACGACCCGCGGCTTCACGACCGACGACATGGCGACGGTCGCGGACCTCATCGACCGCGCGCTCGCGGGCGGCGACCCCGACGCGATCCGCGCCGAGGTGCACGCGCTGGCGCGGGGGCACTTCATGCCGTGAACCGCGGCTTCGCCGCGGTTCCAAGCAGTTCTTTGGACTGCCTTCAGCAGCCCAAAGAACTGCCGTGAATCGCGCCTGCGGCGCGATTCACCGACGCCGCTGCCGCAGGCGCTCCATGCCCTCCTGCAGGCTGAGCCGCATGCGCTCGAGCGAGCCGGCGATCTCGCCGAGCTCGTCGTCGCGGTTGCTCGCGACGGGCGCGGTCAGGTCGCCCATGGCCACGCGGCGCGCCTCGTCGCGCAGCCGCACGATGTCCTGCGCCAAGCCGGTCGTGCCGAGCCCGGCGACCAGCGAGCCGATCAGCGCCGCGAGCGCGCTGGCCGCGGCGAGGACCACGAAGAGCTCGGTCCGGTCGGACCCGAGGAACCACCACAGCGCGACGGCCGTCAGCGACCAGGTCAGCAGGCCCGGCAGGGCGACCTGGGCCGCGAGATGGCGGCCGAGGCGACCGCGGCGGCGGCCGCTGCCCAGCTCGGCCTCGGGGACGCCGCTGCGCTTGAGGACCTCTTCCGGGGGCGCGGACAGCGTCAGGGCGGGCTCGGCGGAGGAGCGCGTCTGGCGGTACTTCGGCGCGACGCCGCTGGCGTCGGGCCTCGGGGTCGCGGTGGCCGCGGCGGGCGCGGCCGGCGCGGCGTCCTCGGTTCCCGCGTCGTCACGAGCGAGCGACAGCGCGGGCGACACCGGGGTCAGCGGGCGCTCCGGCGGCTCGGCGTCGGCGGGCCGAGCGTCGGGGTGCGGCGTGGGCACCTCGGTCGCCGCGCGCACCATCGTCTGCGCGGGGTCGTCCTCGTCCGCCGTGGGGAACGCCGTCGATCCGGCCTCCACGAACGTGGACCGCGGGCGCCGTCGCTGCGCGGGGGTCTGGGTGGGCAGCACGATGTCCGC
>JAHYJQ010000296.1 GCA_019429025.1 Trueperaceae bacterium
GTCGACCCTGCCACGCTGGACGCGCTGCCCGCACCCGATCCCGAAGCCCCCGAGCACGACGCCGCCGACGACCCGTTCGGCGATCCGCTGCTCGGCGCCGCCTGGCGCGACGCCCTGGTGTCGCTGGCCGACGTCGCCGAGGCGGACGGCCGCGTCCGGCGCGGCGCCGTGCTCGCGACCCTGCGCGACGCGCTGCGGGCCGAGACGGCGCGCGACGCCGTCACCTGGGGCGATCCGGGTCCGTCCGCGTCCGGGCCCGGGGCGGAGAGCGACGACCTCGGCGGCGCGGTGACGCTGCGGCCCCTCGAGGCGCTCGCCGACGTTCGCGTGCGGCACGTGCTGCTGCTCGGCGCCGTCGACGGCAGCCTGCCGCGGCCGACCCCCGACGACCCCGTGCTCGGCTTCCACGAGCGCGCCGCGCTGTCGGCCGCCGGCGTGCCCCTGCGCGGCGCCGGCGACCTCGCCCGCGGCGAGGCGCTGCGCTTCTGGGGCGCGTGGCGCGCGGCCGGCGAGCGGCTGTGGCTCGGCGTGCCGGCCCAGACGGGCCGCGACGCGCGGCTGCCCAGCCCGTTCCTGGCGCGTCTCGGGGTGGTCGCCGAGGCGTCCGGCGAGCCGCCGCCGTCGTCGCCGCAGGCCTTCCGGGCCGCCGCCCTGCGCGCCGTGGACGAGGTCCCGGACGCCGTCGACCCGGTGCTCGCGCACGCTCGGCGGGCGCACGCCCAGGCGCTGGCGCGGGAGGCGGAGCCGCGCTGGGGCCCGGACGACGGCTTCGCCGGCATCGGCGTCGACCCCGCCGTGCGTCGCTGGTCGGCCACCCAGCTGACCGACCTCGGCACCTGCCGCTTCAAGTGGTGGGTGGGCCGGGTGTGGGGCGTGTCGGCCCCCGAGGAGGGCGCCACCGAGCTGACGCCGCTGCTCGAGGGGCGGCTGTACCACGCGGCGCTCGACGGCGCGCTGCAGGCCGCCGTCGGCCGCTCGGGCGCCGAGGCGAGGCGGCTCGCCGCCGCGGCGCTCGACGCGGCCTTCGCGGAGGCAGAGCGGGCGGAGGGGATCGCCGACGTCGTCCCGCACTGGGCGCGACGCCGCGAGGACCACCTGGCCCACCTGCGCGCGCTGGTGGGTGCCGAGGCGTTCCTCCCCGACGGCCATGAGGTGCTGGCGCTCGAGCGCTGGTTCCGGGGCGAGTGGGAGGGGTGGCGCGTCGTCGGCCGCGTCGACCGCGTCGACCGCAGCCCCGAGGGGGTGCGCCTGATCGACTACAAGCTCGGCAGCGGTCGGCCCCTGGGGGCCCGCGACGCCGAGCTCGCGCCCACGCTCGACCTGCAACTGCCGCTCTACGTCGAGGTGGCCGCGCCGCAGGTCGCCCCCGGCGAGAGCGTGGCCGGCGCCGTCTACCTGTCGCTGCGCAAGATGACCGAGGTGCGGGCGAAGCCGCCGGAGCGGCACGAGCTCGACGACCTCTTCACGCGCCTGCGCGAGGCCCTGCGCGCCGGCTTCTTCCCCGTCGAGCCGCACCCCGACGTCTGCCGCCGCTGCGACTTCGACCTGGTGTGCCGCAAGGGGCCGCACCTCGATCGCAAGCCGTCCACCCACCGGGTGCCGCCCACCGGCGCCGACGGGACCGCCTCGGCGGGCGCCGCGGACGCCTCCGCGACCCACACCCGGGCCGCCCCCCCGGCCGACACCGGCGAGGGCGCCGCGCGATGAGCCTCGATCCGCGCCAGCGCGAGGCGGTCGAGGCGCCCGCCAGCGTCGTCGTGACCGCCGGCGCCGGCACGGGCAAGACGCACATGCTGGCGCGACGCTACCTGCACCACCTGCGCGCGGGGCTGCGGCCGCTGGAGGTGGTGGCCGTGACCTTCACCCGCCGCGCTGCCGAGGAGCTGCGCGCCCGGGTGCGCGAGGTCGTGCGCGCGGAGGTGGCCGCCGCCCCCGTGGAGGGCGACGACGCGCGTGCGGCCAGCGACCCCGACGCGCGCGCGCGCATCGCTACCGACGCGCGCCCGCGCCTCGATCCCGACGCGCGCGCGCGCCTCGACCCCGACGTGCTCGCCGAGGTCGAGGCCGCGCCGATCGGCACCATCCACGCGCTCGCGCAGCTCGTGTGCCGCCGCTACCCGGAGGCCGCCGGCGTGCCGCCCGACTTCGGCGTCGTCGACGAGCTCGATGGCGCCCTGTGGGCCGCCGAGGCGCTCGACGAGGCCCTCGCGCGGCTCGACGACGGCCACGTCGCCGGGCTCCCCTACGACCTGCTGCGCGCCGCCATCGCGGCGGCGCTCGAGGACCCCACCCGCGCCCGGGCCGCGCTGGCCGTCGGGCCGCACGAGGTGCGGGCCGCGATCGACGAGGCCCGATGGGCGGCGTTCGACGCCACCGTCCACGACGCCGCTTGGCGCGAGGCCGTCGCGTTCCTCGGCGGCTTCGCCGGGCCCGAGGGGCACGAGACGGAGGCGGCCCGGCGGCAGGCGGTCGCGGCGGCGCGGCGCTTGGCCGAGCTCGGTCCCGACGGTGACCCGGGGGAGGCGGCCGCCGCCTGGAGCGCGCTGGCGTCGCTCGCCGCCCACCGCGGCGCGAAGAAGGGCTGGCACGGCCCCGATCTCGGCGCGGTCAAGGCCGCGCTGCGGCGCCTGCGCGACGGCGCGCGCGACGCGTGGGACGACGGCGACGGCCCGGCCGGTCTCGCGTGGTCGGCGCTCGACGAGCGCGCCGCGGCCATCGTGGCGCAGCTGCGTGGCGCCCTCGACGGCGCCCTGGCGATCGTCGACGAGCGCAAGCGCCGGGCCAAGGCGCTCTCCTTCGCCGACCTGGAGACGCACGCGCTGCGGGCGCTCGAGGACCCGGACGTGCGCGCCCACGTGCACCGGCGTTGGCGCGCGCTGCTGGTCGACGAGGTGCAGGACGTCAACCCGACCCAGGCGCGGCTGCTGGCGGCGCTGCGGGCCGCCGACGCGCCGCTGACCGCCGTCGGGGACGCGAAGCAGTCGATCTACGGCTTCCGCGGCGCCGAGCCGGCCGTGCTCGCCGGCCTGCGGGAGGGCGTCGCCGGCGAGGAGTGCGGCCGCACGGTGGCCCTGGGGACGAACTACCGCAGCCACGCCGAGTTGATCGACGTCGTCAACCGGGTGTTCGATCGCGCGCTGGGCCCCGACGCGGGCCCGCTGGCGGCCGCGCGCGGGCGCCCGGCCGCCCTGCCGCCCACGGCGCGCTACCAGCGGGTGGCGCGGTCGGCTGGCGCCCGTTCGGAGGAGCTGGCGGCCGCCGAGGCCGACGCCATCGCGGGCGCCATCCTCGGCTGGGTGCATGCCGAGCCACCGATCGCGATCGCCGACGGCGCGGCGGTCGCGCGACCGCTCGGCTTCGGCGACGTCGCGGTCCTCGCCCGCGGCCACGCCACCCTGGCCCTGCTCGAGGCCCGCCTGCCGGCGCTCGGCGTGCCGGTCCTCAACGCCGGCGGCGGCGACGTGCTCGCCACCCGCGCGGCGTCGGACGTCCGCGCCCTGCTGCGCGCCGCGGTCGACCCGACCGACGGCGTCGCCGTGGCCGCCCTCCTGCGGTCGCCGTACGTCGCGGCCCACGACGCCGACGTCGTGCGCTTCGCGACCGCCGGGCCCGGCGGGCCGCGGGCGGCGGCGGCGTCCGCCGACGCGGTGGCGTCCGCCGACGCGGTGGCGTCGGACGACGTGGCCACGGTCGCGCCGCCGCGGCCCTGGTGGCGCCGGCTCGCCGACGCGCCCACGGGCGAACACGGGGCCGCCCTCGCCCACGCCGCGGCGCTGCTCGCCGAGCTCCGCCGGGCCCGTGCCGCGGGCGCGCGGGCCAGCGAGCTGGTCGAGCTCGCGGACGACCGCTGCGGCTTCCGCGCCACGCTCGGCCACCTCCCCGAGGGCCCTCGGCGGGTCGCCGACCACGACGGCGTCGTCGACCTGCTCGAGCGGCTCGAGCAGGGGAGCGCGGACGCGCTCGGCGTCGTGCGCCGCCTGGAG
>JAHYJQ010000297.1 GCA_019429025.1 Trueperaceae bacterium
GAGGTAGGCCGAGCCCTCTCGCAACGCCTTGCCGTAGTCGGGGAGCAGGTAGCGCGGGCGGTAGGGGGCGTTCCCCTCGAACATGTCGCAGACGACGCGCTCCTCGAGCGCCTGCCGGCAGGCGGGGCTGACGGCGGGCATCTCCAGCGCGTTCTCGGCGAGCCCCGCGAGGCGCTGGACGCGCTGGCGGTAGCTCAGCGTCGGGTCGTCGATCACGCCGCGGGTGAGGTCGCGCAGCTCCGGGCGGGGGCGTTCGGCGATGGCCATCGGGGCCTCCTGCCGCAGGATACGACGTGGGCGCGGGGGCGGGCGACCGGGACGGGGACCGGCGCGCGGGCGCGCGGCCGATGAACAGATGTGATGACAAGGTCCCCATGGACCACGTCCTCCCGGACCTCACGGAGCGGTTCGACCTGCTGCTCGAGGCGAACCTTGCCACCGACGGCTGGGTGACGAACCGTGTCACGCCCGGCACGATCTGCCTGGGCGAGCTGGGCGACATCGAGGCCGGCGTGCGCCAGATGATCCGGCGGCGACCGCTGGAGACCGAGGCCGTGACGCTGCCCTCCGGCCGCACCCTGACGGTGCCCACCCTCGACGAGACGCTGCGCGTCAAGGCGTTCCTGATCGTCCGGCGGAACCAGACGCGCGACTACCTCGACGTCGCCGCCCTCGCGGACCGAAGGGGCTCGATCGCGCCGCAGGGGTGCTGGCCGCGATCGACGCGTACTACCGGGATCGAAGAGGCGAGGGCGACGGCGTCGCCACCCAGGTCGCCCGGCAGCTGGCCGAGCCGCGGCCGCGTGACGATCGCACCACCCGGGAGCTGCACCGCTACAAGCGACTCGACGCCCGCTGGCACGGCTGGAAGACGGTGGTCGCGGTCTGCGGGGCGCTGGCCGACCGCATGCTCACGCCGGAAGTGGACACCCCGTGACGCTGCGCTTCCGCCACGTCGACGTCACCCCCGAGGCGCCCGTCGAGTCCTGGCCGACGGAGGGCGTGCTCGCCGCCCTCGAGCGCGGACTGCTCGGCGATTGGCGCCGCATCGTGGCCGCCGTCCGCGCCGACCCCTGGGGACCCGTCGCGCGCAGGCTGGAGGACGCGCTCGCCGCCAGCCGGCCCTACGGCACGGCCGTCCTGCTCGAGCGCGCGCTCGCCCGGGCGCGCGCCGACGCCGAGGCGGCCGAGCGCGAGGAGGTCGCCCGCCGCGTCCGTGCGTTCATCGAGGCAGCGGGTCTGTCGCGCGCCGCGTTCGCCGAGGCGATCGGCACCTCCCCTTTGCGGCTGTCGGCCTACGCCAACGGCAAGGTGGCGCCGTCCTCCACCCTGGTGGTGCGCATGGAACGGGTCGCCGCCGGGCGGCCGTCCAACGCCGCGACGCCCGCGCGACCGCAACCCAGCGGCTAACCGAAGCGCCCCGGCGCCAGCAGCGCCAGATCGACGCTCGGCCGCTCCCCGGCCACCAGCTCGGCGACCAGTTGCCCGCTGATCGGACCCAGGCTGAAGCCCATCATCGCGTGGCCCGTCGCGACGACCACGTTCGGGTGGCCCGGCGCCCGCCCCAGGTAGGGCAGGCCGTCGGGGCTGACGGGCCGGAAGCCCATCCACGGCGCCGCGCCGTCGAGCTCCGCGCGCGTCAGCCGCGGGAAGTAGCGCTCGGCCGCGCGCTTGATGCCCTCGATGCGCCCGGGGGTCAGCCGCGGGTCGAAGCCGGCGATCTCCATCGTGCCGCCGATGCGCAGGCGGTCGCCCAGCGGCGTCGCCGCCGCCCGCGCCTCCACCAGGATCGCCGCCGTGCGCAGCCGCTGCGAGGGCCCGTCGATCGTGAGCGCGTACCCCTTGCCGGGCTGCAGCGGCAGCCGCAGCCCCAGCTGCCGCGCCAGCGCCCCGGACCAGCTGCCGCCGGCGAGCACCAGCGCGTCGGCGGCCTCGACGCGCGGCCCGTCGCCGCCGTCCACGTCCACCTCGACGCGGCCACCCTGGGCGCGCACGCCCGTCGCCTCGGCACCGTTCCGGAAGCGCACCCCGCCCTGCTCGAGGCGGGCACGCAGCGCGCGCATCGTCGCGCCCGGGTCGAGGTGGGCGTCGTCGCGCACGTGGACGGCGCCGACCACGTCGAGCTCGATGCCCGGCTCCAGCGCCCGCACCTCGGCGGCGCTGAGGACCCGCGCGTCGAGCCCCATCCCGCGAGCGGTGGCCGCGCCCCGCGCCTCCTCCTCGAGCCCGCGCTCCGTGTGGCACAGCATGAGCAGGCCGCGGGGGGTGAAGCCGACGTCGACGCCCAGCTCGGCGACGAGCGCCTCGTAGCGGCGCCGGCTCGCCAGGTTGAGTTCCAGCAGCAGCGGCGCGGCGCGCGCGACGTGCCGGGCGTTGGCGCTGCGCAGGAAGTGCCAACCCCAGCGCGCCAGCTCGAGCGAGGCCCGCGGCCGCACGTAGAAGGGGCTCAGCGGGTCGAGCATCCAGCGCAGCGCCTGCCCGACCACGCCCGGCGCCGCCAGCGGCACGAAGTGGCTGGGCACGACGATGCCGGCGTTGCCGTGCGAGGTCGCGGCGTGCCCGGCGGGGTCGCGCTCGAGGACGCTGACGTCGAAGCCGCGGCGGCGCAGCTCGTAGGCGGCGTTGAGGCCCACGACGCCGGCGCCGACCACCAGGGCGTGGCGGGCCATCAGCGCGGCGCCGCCTGCGGGATGCCGTCGCGGAACGGGTCGTCCGCCACCCGCACCAGCCACGCCTCCGCCGTCACCCAGGCGCGGCCGGTGACCACCGGCGCGACGCGGCCGTCCGGCAGCGGCGCGTAGCGCGCCTCGAAGCGGCCACCGATGACGCTCTCCTGCACCCACGCGCGCCCCGGCGGCAGCGCTCCGTCGGCGGCGAGGCAGGCGAGCTTGGCGCTGGTGCCGGTGCCGCAGGGCGAGCGGTCGTACGCGCCGCCGGGGCAGAGGACGAAGGCGCGGGCGTCGGCGGTGGGCGTCTCGGCGAGCAGCTCGACGTGGTCGATCTCCGCGCCGTCGTCGCCGGTGATCCCGGCCGCCTCGAGCCCGCGGCGCACACGCCAGGCGAAGGCGGTGAGCTCGGGGATGGTCGCCGGCTCGACCGGCAACCCGTGGTCGCCCACCAGGAAGAACCAGTTGCCGCCCCAGGCGACGTCGCCGGTGACGCGCCCGCCGCCCGGCAGATCGACGGCGACGGCCGACCGCGAGCGGTAGGCGGGCACGTTGTGCACGCTGACGCGGCCGTCGGGGTGCAGCTCCGCGACGACGTCGCCCACCGGCGTCTCGACGCGGTGGCGGCCGGGCGCCAGCCTCCCCAGCCACGCCAGGCTGGCGACCAGCCCGATTGTGCCGTGCCCGCACATGCCGAGGTAGCCGACGTCGTTGAAGAAGATGACGCCGGCGGCGGCCCCCGGGTCGACCGGCGCGCACAGCAGCGCCCCCACCAGCACCTCGGAGCCGCGCGGCTCGCGCACCACCGCCGTGCGGAGGTCGTCGTGGTCGCGGCGCAGGCGCGCGAGGCGCTCCGCGAGCGTGCCGCGGCCGAGGTCGGGTCCGCCGGCGATCACCAGGCGCGTGGGCTCGCCCTCGGTGTGCGAGTCGATGACGTGGATGCGCGACATCGGCGCCAGCTTACGGCGCGGGGCGAAGCGCCGAGGCCGAGCTCGCGGACCCGGGCGCCGCCGACGCGGGCGGACGCCGGCGCGGACGGCCCCCGGGACCCGCCCGCCCCGCCGGCCGCCGTACCATGGGGGTGCATGCGTGCATGACGGCCGCGAACCACGACCCAGATGACGCCAAATGGGTCGCGGGGCACCGGCGGCACGCCGGGAGGATCACCATGTCCGAACGACCGACCACCGCCGGCCAACAGCACGGACGCCGCTCGTGGGCCGAGCCCTGGAAGATCAAGATGGTCGAGCCGCTCTCGATGACGACCCGCGAGCAGCGCGAGGCCGCGCTGGAGGGCGCGGGCTACAACACCT
>JAHYJQ010000298.1 GCA_019429025.1 Trueperaceae bacterium
CCACCTCGAAGCGCGGCCGCGCGCTGGGTCCGCCTCGGCCCGAGGTCACAAGTGATGGGCGCCGCGGCCCGAGGCCACAAGTCGCGGGCGCCGCGACCCGAAGGCCGCGGCGCCCGCCACGCGTCTTGCGTAGGAGGTCAGTCGATCTCGGCCAGCTGCTCGTCGAGGAGCTCGTTGGCCTCGAGGTTGGCGAAGCCGAGCGTGGCCTGCACGTCGGCGCCGTCGAGAATCGCGGCCATCTCGCCGGCGATGAGGTTGCGGACGAAGTCGTAACCGGGCACGGGCGGCTCGGCGATGCCGTACTGCAGGAAGCTGAAGGCCGCCTCGTAGGCGGGGTCGGCCTCGAAGTAGTCGCCGAGGTCCGCGGCGACGCTGGCGCGCACCGGGAAGTAGTTCGACGCGCGCGCCCAGTCGGCCTGGACCTCGCGGCTGGTGTAGTGCTTGAGGAACAGCCAGGTGGCCAGCTCCTCTTCGGCGGAGTGGCCGGCGGGGATGCTGACGGAGGCGCCGTACACGTTCATGACCGGCTCGGGCGTGACGTGCGGGATGGCGCCGACGCTCCACTCGAAGGTGGCGCCGGCCTCGATCGCCTGGCGGTAGAAGGGGAAGCCGGAGCTGGAGCTGACCGTGAACAGCGTGCGGCCCTGGCCGAAGTTCGTCTGGTCGCCGAAGCGCTCGGTCATGATGTCCATGCAGCCGCGTTGGGTGAGGTCCTGGAGGAAGGTCATGGCGGCGATGGCGGCGTCGGAGTCGACCGAGAAGCGGTTCGTCTCGTAGTCGAAGATGTCGCCGCCGAAGGCGAAGGTCCAGCTGGCGAAGCGGCTGGCGTCGATCGAGATCTCGTAGCCGAGGTTGCGGCTGCCGCCGGTCGCGCCGGAGTACGGCTGCTCGACGGCCTTGCAGGCCATCTCGGCGAACTCCTCGGGCGTGGTGGGCGGGCCGTCGTAACCTAGCTCCTCGAGCCAGCTGATGTTGTAGTACAGCATCTCCATCGAGCGGTTCGGCGGGAAGCCCAGGAGCGCGTTGCCGAAGGTCGGGTTGACGTCGGACTGCAGGAAGCCGGAGAAGAAGTCGCCGAGCTCCTCTTCCGCGTAGCCCCACTTCTCGGAGCGCACGAGCGGCCACATGTCGATGAGGCCGTCGACCACCTGGTAGGTGGCGGCCTGGTTCTGGTAGGCGACCACGAGGTTGGGGGTCTCGTTCGTCCCGAGCAGCACGAGCATCTTGTTGAAGATGTCGCCGTAGCCGCCCTGGTTCTCCTGGACGACGGTGATGCCGTACGGGTTGGTGGCGTTGAAGTCTTCGACGATCTCGACGAGCATGTCTTGCCGGATGCCGGAGTGCTGGTGCCAGAAGGTGACCGTCTGACCCGTGGGGTCGACGTTCTCGTAGTCGCGCTGGGCGAACGCCGTGGCGACGAGCACGAGCGCGGCGAGGAGGGCGAGGGTGCGCTTCATGGTGGGGCTCCTTCCGAACGGGGGCGATCTGGGTCGACCACGGGCGGTGCGCCCGACGGGTCCAGGATACGAGGTTGCCGCGGCGCGGTCATGGGGTCGTCAGGCGGTGCTGCCACGCGACCTTCACACATCACCCTCACCCCTTGAGGCCCGAGGTGGCGATCCCCTCGGTGAACTGCCGCTGGGTGAAGAAGTACAGCACCAGCACGGGCACGATGGTGATGACCGATCCCGCCATGAGCAGGTGCGTCTGCGGTCCGGCGTCGTCGATGAAGTTCGCCAGGCCGACCGCCAGCGGGCGCCAGGTGGGGTTGGTCGTCACCAGCAGCGGCCACAGGAACTCGTTCCAGGAGGCCACGAAGGTCAGCAGCGTGCCCGTGATGAGCACCGGCCGGCTCATCGGTACGACCACCGTGGTGAGGAAGCGCAGGTGCCCGGCGCCGTCCATGCGGGCGGCGTCCCACAGCTCGGTGGGGATCTGCGCGAAGAACTGCCGGAACAGGAAGATGATGAACGCCGTCGACAGGAAGGGCACGGTGAGCGCGGGCAGGGTGTTGAGCCACGAGCCCCAGGGGATGATGTCGCCGCGGACGAGCAGGAAGCCGGGGATGAAGGTCACCGTGCCCGGGATCATGAGGGTGGTCAGCAGGATGGCGAAGAGCACGTCGCGGCCCGGGAAGCGGATGCGCGCGAAGGCGTAGCCGGCGAGGGTGCAGGTGACCAGCATCCCCACGATGGTGGTGCCGGTGATGATGACGCTGTTGCGGAAGTACAGGTCGAAGTCCGCGTCGGACCAGGCCCGGGCGTAGTTGACCCACTGGGCCTGGGCGGGCCAGGGCGCCCGCGTCAGCGTCTCGCCGAGGGTCATGAGCGACTGGGAGATCATCACCAGGAACGGCGTCATGGAGACGAGCGCGCCGATCGTCAGCGCCAGGTAGATGGGCAGCTGCGTCCAGCGGAACTCCGGCGCCTCGGCCTGCGGGGCGCGTCCGGCGGCGGCGACGCCGCGGCGGGAGCGCATCTGGGGGTCAGCCACGCAGCGCCCTCCGTCCGAAGAGCCGGTTCTGCAGCAGCGTCATCGCCAGGATGATGAGGAACAGCACGACCGACTGGGCCGCGGCCGTGCCGAAGTCGTTGCGCGCGTAGAAGGTGTCGAAGATGACCAGCGACGCGGTGTCGACCGCGTCGCGCACCGCCGGCTCGCGCATGACGTAGAGGTGGGTGAACGCCTGGAAGGTGCCGATGAAGCCCAGCACCGTCAGGTAGAAGGTCACCGGCGCCAGCAGTGGCACGGTGATGTGGGCGAAGCGCTGCGTGCCGCTGGCGCCGTCGATCTCGGCGGCCTCGTAGAGCTCCTTGGGGATGCCGCCGAGGCCCGCCAGGAAGATCACCGTGTTGTAGCCCGTGTAGGTCCAGATGCCGAACAGGATGATCGACAGCAGCGCCAGGCTCGGGCCCGCCCAGAAGCCCGTCACCTCGATCCCGAAGCGGCCGAGGAGGTCGCCGAACAGCAGCTGCCCGACGGGCCGCGTCTCGAACAGCCAGCGCTGCGGCTCGACCCCGATCCACGACAGCACGGTGTTGGCGAGCCGCTCCTCGCGCGGGTTGAAGATGCTGCGGAACACCGCCGCGCCGGCGACGACCGGCGTGACGTACGGCAGGAAGAAGAGCATGCGGTAGAACTCCTTGCCGCGGATCCGCTGGTACAGCAGGCTGGCGAGGATGATCGCCAGGACGATCTGCACCGGCACGCTGAGGAAGCCGTAGTAGAAGGTGCGCGTCAGGCCCAGCAGGAAGCGCGCGTCGCCCGCCTCGCGCATCGCCTGCCAGCCGAGCGCGAAGGCGATGCCGGCGAACAGCAGGGTGGCCGCGGCCAGCGCCCGCACGAGCATCGGCGCCACCGCCCGCCCCTTGAAGGCGTCGGTCCACAGCCAGTGGGCGACGCCGATGAGCGCGATGCCGCCGAGGAAGACGGCGAAGGCGCCGAGGTCGCCGACGGTCCGCTCGTACTGCTGCAGGCCGAGGTACGCGCCCTGGCGGATGCGCCAGCGGTGGACGCTCATGTACAGCGCGTAGAAGATCGGGAAGAGGCCGAACACGCCGATGACGAGGGTCGCCGGCAGCACGAACGCGTAGCCCGTGAGCCACTCGCCCCACGGGCGCCGCCGGACCCGCGCGGGCGCCGGGCGTGGGGTCGCGTGGAGGGCGGCCATGGGCTCCCTCAGGGTACCAGGCAGCGTCACGCCCTTGTCAGGTACCGGGCGCCCTCGCCGTCCGGGAGGTCGGCCGCCGCGCCCGACCGTACGCGCCCCGCGGCCCGCGTACCATGCGGCGTGGCACGCTCCTCCGATCGCGATCGTTCTCGCCGCTCGGCCGCGCCTCGCGCGGGGCGGGTCGCTCGCCCCGGCGCCGGCCCTCGCCGCCCGCCCCGCCCCGCCGCGGCCGGGATCGAGCTCGAGCTCGCCTGCCTGCCCGGGCTCACCGACGTCGTCGTGCGCGAGCTGCACGCCCGCCTCGGC
>JAHYJQ010000299.1 GCA_019429025.1 Trueperaceae bacterium
CCCGCTGGTCGCCTGGGTCCGCCTCGAGGCCCCATCGGGCCGCGCGTCGCTCGCGGAGGTCCGCTCGCTGACGCTGACGCTCGAGGGCGAGCCGCTGCCGCTGCTCGCGCGACCGGAGGGCTGGGTCGCGCTGCACGGCGTGGCGCTGGACGCGGCCCCGGGGACGTGGGCGCTGACGCTGCGGGCCGAGGACGAGTTCGGGCCCCTGGTGCCGGTCGCTTGGCCGATCGAGGTGCGCAGCAACCCGCGGCCGGTCGACGAGCTGAACGTCCCCGCGGGCACCCTGGCCCTGGTGACGCCGGCCGCCCGCGACGAGGAGGCCGCGGTGATGGCGGCGGCCCTCGCGCAGGTGCCACCCGAGCCCCGCTGGGCCGAGCCGTTCCTGTTGCCGGTCGAGGGGCGCGACACCTCGGGCTTCGGCGACCCGCGCCGCTACGCCCCGGGCGGCAACGTCTCGTACCACCTGGGCGCGGACATCGCCGCGCCGACCGGCACCCCGGTCCTGGCCACCAACGACGGCATCGTCCGCGTCGCCGGCTTCTACCCGATCAAGGGCGGTTGGGTGGTGCTCGACCACGGGCAGCGCCTCACCAGCCACCACTTCCACCTGTCCCAGATCGACGTCGTCGCGGGCGACGTCGTGGTGCGCGGCGACGTCATCGGGCAGGTCGGCTCGACCGGCCTCGCCACGGGGCCGCACCTGCACTGGGAGATGCGGGTCGACGGCGTGCCCACCGACCCGATGGCCTGGATCGGACAGCGCTACCCGCTGGTGGTGCGTCCGTGAGTCGTACCACCGCCCGGCTCCTCGCCTCGCTGCTGGCCGCAGCGGCGCTCGCGTTGGGCTTCGCCTCCGGGCAGGCGACGCTGCCAGCCGGCGCGCTGGTCTACGGGCCGCCCCTCGCCGCGCCGCCCGCCGAGCGCTGGTCCAGCGACCCGGGCGAGGGCGTCTACTACCAGGTCTTCGTGCGCAGCTTCCAGGACTCGGACGGCGACGGCATCGGCGACCTGCGCGGCCTTGCGGCCCGGCTGCCGTACCTGGCGGGCCTCGGCATCACCGGCCTGTGGCTGACGCCCATCCACCCCTCGCCCAGCTACCACGGCTACGACGTCACCGACTACCGCGGCGTCCACCCGGAGCTCGGCACGATGGCCGACTTCCTCGCCTTCCTGGACGCCGCCCACCGCCACGGGATGCGGGTCGTGCTCGACCTGGTGGTCAACCACTCGAGCGACCGCCACCCGTGGTTCGTCGCGGCGCGCACCGGCGACGGGCGCTTCCGCGACTGGTACCGCTTCGAGCGCGACCCCGAGCCGCTGATCGGCACGCTCGGCGGCAGCGCCTGGCACGATGCCGGCGACGGCACGCGCTACCTCGGCCTGTTCGTCGCCGACATGCCCGACCTCGACCACCGCAACCCGGAGGTCGTCGACGCCATGCTCGACGTCGCCGCCTTCTGGCTCGACCTCGGCGTCGACGGCTTCCGCATCGACGCCATCCAGCACGTGGTGGAGGGCGACGACGGCAGCATCGCCAACGCGCCCGCGAACCTCGCCTGGGTGGCCGAGTTCGGCGCCCGCCTGCGCGAGCGGCACCCCGGCGCGTTCCTGGTGGGCGAGACCTGGACCTCGACCCCGACGATCGCCGCGTACCACCGCGACGCCGGCCTCGACATGTCGTTCGACTACCCGCTGTGGCGCGTGCTGAACGGCGCGTTGCTGGTGCGCAACGCCATCGACCTGCGCGCCCAGCTCGCCCTCAACGGGAATGCCTACCCCGAGGGCGCTCGCCGCGGCACCTTCGTCAGCAACCACGACCAGGTCCGACCGGCGTCCGTGCTGTCGCCGCTGCGGCCCAACCCCGCGCGCGCGGCGTTGCTCGGCCGGCTGCTCCTCGCGCTGCCGGGGACGCCGTTCGTGTACTACGGCGAGGAGCTCGGGATGCCCAACGGCCCGGGCGACGACGATCGGCAGAAGCGCACCCCGATGCGCTGGACCGCGACCGAGGACGGCGGGTTCAGCGGCGGCGTGCCGTGGTTCCCGCCGTCGACGAGCGACCCGGCGATCAGCGTCGAGGCCCAGGCGGGCGACCCCGCGTCCGTGCTCGAGGCGTACCGCTCGGCGATCGCCCTGCGCGCCGCCCACCCGGCCCTGGCCCGCGGCGGCGCGACGCCGCTGCGCGACCTCCCCGGCGCCGTGCTGGCCGTGTGGCGCACGCTCGCAGGCGAGGCGCCGGTGCTCGCGCTGGCCAACCTGGGCAACCGCGACCTGGAGGTGACCGCCGCGCAGCTGGCGACCCCGGGGGTCGATGCCCGTGGCCTTGGGCCGCTCGACGGCCTCGTGTTCGACGGCGACGGCCCCGGCGTCTGGTCGCTGCCGGCGAACAGCCTCCGGCTCCTCGGCCCCGCGCGGTAGACTCCGCGCCATGGAAACCCACGCCGCCGCCGGCGCCCCGCAGCGCCCGCGCGTCTTCTCGGGCATGCAGCCCACCTCCGCCCTCCACCTCGGCAACTACCTCGGCGCCCTCAAGCACTGGGTGGCGGGCCAGCACGAGCGCGACAACGTCTTCTGCGTCGTCGATCTCCACGCGATCACCATCCCCGAGGCGGTCGATCCCGCCGAACTGCGCTCCCGGAGCCGGTCGGTGGCCGCCCTCTATCTGGCGGCCGGCATCGATCCCGAGCGCAGCGTCGTGTTCGTCCAGTCGCACGTCCCCGAGCACGCCGAGGCCAGCTGGCTGTTCAACTGCGTCGCGCCGCTCGGCTGGTTGCAGCGCATGACGCAGTTCAAGTCCAAGACGCACGGCCGCGAGTCGATCGGCAGCGGCCTGCTGACCTACCCCGCGCTGATGGCGGCGGACATCCTGCTGCACGACACCGACGAGGTGCCGGTGGGCGAGGACCAGATGCAGCACGTCGAGCTGACGCGCGACCTGGCGATCCGCTTCCACCACCTCTTCGGCGAGGTGTTCGTGCTGCCGAAGGCGGTCATCCCGACCGCGGGCGCGCGCATCATGGGGTTCGACGACCCCGAGGCCAAGATGAGCAAGTCGACGGCCGAGGAGCGAACGGGGCACGCGGTCTTCCTGCTCGACACACCCGACGCCGCGCGCAAGACGATCATGTCCGCGGTCACCGACTCCGGTCGCGAGCTGCGCTTCGAGCACGCCTCGCCCGGCGTGCGCAACCTCCTCACCGTGTGGCAGTCGCTCGACGGCCGGCCGATGCCGGAGATCGAGGCGGAGATCGCGGGCCGCGGCTACGGCGACCTGAAGAAGCGGGTCGTCGAGGTGGTCGTCGACGCGCTCGCGCCCATCCAGGCGCGCTACGCCGAGCTGATGGACGACCCGGCCGAGCTCGACGCGCTGCTGGGGCGCGGGGCCGAGCGCGCCCGCGAGACCGCGTCGCGCACCCTCGCGCGCATGCAGGCGGCCATCGGGGTCGGGGCCTGAGCGATCCCGTCCTGTTCCTCTTCCTCGACGGTGTGGGCCTGGGCGAGCCGGATCCGTCGCGCAACCCGTTCGCTGCCGCCCACGCGCCGACGCTGACGGCGCTGGCCGGTGGGCCGTGGCTGCGGGGCCTCGCGCGCGTGTCCGAGCCCGGACGCGCCGTGGCCGCCCTCGACGCCACCCTCGGCCACCCCGGGCGGCCGCAGTCGGCCACCGGCCAGAGCACGCTGCTCACCGGTCGGGACGCCGTCGCCGTCATGGGTGGACCGTACGGGCCGTGGCCCGGCCCCCGGCTGCGCGCGTTGCTCGAACGC
Organism: Trueperaceae bacterium; assembly: GCA_019429025.1. Taxonomy (GTDB): domain Bacteria; phylum Deinococcota; class Deinococci; order Deinococcales; family Trueperaceae; genus JAABTL01. The sequence continues at coordinate 3,763 of JAHYJQ010000299.1, forward strand.
GACACGCTCTTCCACGCTGCGGCCACCGCCGCCCCGGGCGTCGGCGCGGCCCTGGCCAACGCCTACCCCGACGCCTACCTCGAGGCCCTGGCGCACCCCACCGGCCGCCACCGCCGCGCCCGGGCGCCCGCCGCCGTCGTGGCGGCGCGGGCCGCCGACGTGCCGCTGCGCGGTCGCGAGGCGTGGGCGGCGGGCCGGGCCGTGGCGCCCGAC
>JAHYJQ010000300.1 GCA_019429025.1 Trueperaceae bacterium
GCGGGCCGAACGGCTGGCTGGCCACGATGTCGACGGTGTACTCGTCGACGACCGCGGCGCCGACGACGGCGCTCGCGAGCGACCGCCAGCGGCCGGGCGGGTCGCTCGAGATGGCGCGATCCCAGGTGTACTTGACCGCGTCGGCGTTGAAGGGCGTGCCGTCGTGGAAGGTCACGCCTTCGCGCAGCGTGAAGCGCAGCCGGCTGGGGTCGACGAACTCCCAGGAGGTCGCCAGGCGACCCACGATCTCCATGTCCTGGTTGACCGTGATGAGCGGCTCGAGAACCTGCGTGTACACCCACGAGCCCGGGGCCGTGGTCTCGAGGTGCGGGTCCAGGGCGACCGGGTCGCTGGGCCGCACGATCGTCAGGGTCTTCTGGGCGAAGGCTGCGCCCGCCGCCAGTACGGCGACGCACAGCAGCACGGTCCACATGCGGGTCTTCATCGGTGTCTCCTGTTCGGGTGTGCGGTGGGTCGCGGTGCGGCGCACCTCGGGGTCACGGTTCCGGCGTTCGTGCGGCAGGGCCTTCGTGCTGGTGGACCTCCTCGTCCGCTGGCGCCGGCGATCCCGAGGGGGCGGCGGCGGCCGAGCACGGATGTGACTGTGGAGAAGAGCACCAGCGGATGGGAGAGGTGCGGGGTTGGAGCTGTGTACCCGGTCGATGGGCGCTCGCGCACACCTGGGAATGCGCTTCTGCACGCGTAGGACGGCGTTCCTCGGCGATCTGGCCGTGTGCCGCGGCCGCTCTCGTGGCCGCTTCGACCACGGGGTTCGGCCTTCGGTGTACCGCCGGGCGCCCGCTGTCCGCACACGGTGTCATCATGTGCGATAACGTTCGAGACGGAAGGCCCCGACCTTGAGGATCCACATCGACCGCGATCTCCCCGTGCCCATCCCGCTGCAGTTGCAGGGGCAGATCGAGTATGGCGTGACCATCGGCGACTTCCCGCCCGGCAGTCGCCTCCCCTCGGTTCGCGAGCTGGCGGCCGAACTCGGCGTGTCGCCCGTCACCGTGTCGACCGTGTACCGCACGCTGCAGGCGGCGGGCCTCATCGACAGCGCGCCGGGCCGCGGCACCTTCGTAAGGAGCGAGGGGGTGCGCGAGCCGACGGAGGTCGCCGATCCGACGGACGCCGCGCTGCGACGCGCGCTCCAGCGCGCCGACCGCGCGGGCGTGGGGCGGGCGGAGCTCATCGAGCGGCTGCAGCGCTTGGTCGCGCAGGCGAGCCCCGCGGTGCCGCTGCGGGCCGCCTTCGTGGGCGTCTACCCGCACGTCACCCGCGCCTACGTCGCCGACCTGCGGCGCCACCTCGCGGTCGGCGACGAGCTCGTCGCCACGACCTTCGACGAGCTGGCGGACGGCGGTGGCGCGCTCGCGGGACGCGACGTCCTCTTCACCTTCGCGCACAGGATGGCCGACCTCGAGCGCCTGGCGCACGCGAACCCCGTGGTCGCGAGCGTCGCCCTGATCCCGTCCGAGCGCACGCGCGTCGCGCTGGCGGAGATCGACCCGCTGGCGCGCGTGGTGCTCGTGAGCGCGGTGCCCGAGTTCGTCGTCACCTTCCGGAGCGCGTTCGAGCGCTTCGCCAGCCACGTGGCCTCGGTGCGGACGACCGTCCACGCCGCTCCCGGCGGCCGTGCGCTGGTCGACGCGGTCGGCGACGCCGACGTCGTCGTCTACGCCACCGGCGCGGAGGACGTGCTCGACGGCCTCCCCGCCGACGTGCGCGCCTTCGAGTACCGGCACGTCCCCGACCCCGTGCAGGTCGAGACCGTCCTGCTCCCCCTCGTCGAACGCCTGCGCGCCGCCAAGGCGCGCGGAGAACCCCCCCGGGAGGCACGATGAACATCCGCGACATGAACTGGATGCAGGTGGAGGCCTACCTGCAGAACGACGACCGCTGCGTGCTGCCGCTCGGATCGGTCGAGCAGCACGGCTACATGAGCCTGTGCGTCGACCAGGTCCTGGCGGAGCGCGTCGCCCAGGAGGCGGCCGAGCCCGTGGGGGTGCCGGTCTTCCCGGCGCTGCCCTACGGCCTCGCCCCCTACTTCCAGGCCTACCCCGGCAGCATGACGCTGCGCGTCGACACCTACGTGCGCGTCGTGCGCGAGCTGCTCGACGGCATCCGCCGCGCCGGCTTCCGCCGCGTGCTCATCGTCAACGGGCACGGCGGCAACCAGCCGGCCGCGGCGCTGGCGATCGAGTACGGCATGGACCACCCCGACATGCGCGTCAAGTTCCACAACTGGTGGGCGGCGCCGCGCACGATGGCCGAGGTCCGCGCCGTCGACGCGAACGCCTCGCACGCGTCGTGGATGGAGAACTTCCCCTGGACGCGGCTGCCCGGCGTGCCGCTGCCGGCCGAGACGAAGCCTGCGCTCGACATGGACCTGCTGCGGGTGCTGCCGCCCGCCGAGGTGCGCGGCTACGTCGGCGACGGCAACTACGGCGGCGCCTACGAGAAGCCCGACGCCGACATGCTGCGCATCTGGGGCGTCGCCGTCGAGGAGACCCGGGCGCTGCTCGCGGGCGGGTGGGGCCGGTGACAGGGGCTCCGGTCGGCGCCCCGCTGCGCGTTGCCGTCGTGGGCGCCGGCGCGATCGGCGGCACGGTGGGCGCCTACCTCGTGCGCGCCGGGCACGACGTCACCTTCGTCGACGTGGTCCCCGAGCACGTCGCGGCGATCCGCGAGCGCGGCCTGCGCATCGAGGGCCCGATCGACGCCTTCACCGTCCGCGCGCCCGCGTACCTGCCGCACGAGGTCCCGGGCTCGTTCGAGACGGTGTTCCTGTGCGTCAAGGCGCACGCCACCGAGGCGGCCGCGCGCGCGCTCGCGCCCTTCCTGGCGGACGACGGCGTCGTCGTCTCGCTGCAGAACGGGCTCAACGAGCTCGTCATCGCCAAGGAGGTCGGCGAGGCGCGCACGATGGGCTGCTTCGTCAACTTCGGGGCCGACTACCTCGAGCCCGGCGTCGTCCATTACGGTGGGCGCGGCGCGTTCGTGCTGGGGGAACTCGACGGGCGCGACAGCGAGCGGCTGCGCGCGGTGCGCGCGGCGGTGCTGGCGTTCGAGCCCAACGCCGTCACGACGCCGAACGTCTGGGGTTACCTGTGGTCGAAGCTGGCGGTCGGCGCCATGATCTTCGCCACCGCCCTCACCGACGACGGCATCGCCGACTGCTACGCGATGCCGGCGTACCGGCCGCTGTTCGCGGCCATCGCGCGCGAGGTGCTGGCGGTGGCCCAGGCGCACGGCGTCACGCCCGAGCCGTTCGACGGCTTCGACCCCGGCGCCTTCCTGCCGGGCGTCCCCTGGGACGTCACCGAGCGCTCGCTCGACGGCATGGTCGCGTTCAACCGGCGCTCGGCCAAGACGCACAGCGGGGTGTGGCGCGACCTGGCGGTGCGCAAGCGCAAGACCGAGGGGGAGGCGCAGCTCGGCCCGATCCCGCGCGAGGCGGCCGCGCTGGGCATGGCGGCGCCCCTGGTGGCGCGCATCCTCGAGCTGGTGCGTGAGGTCGAGGACGGCCGGCGCGAGCGCTCGCGGGCCAACCTCGACCTGCTCGAGGCGCTGCGACGCGCCGGCGCCGCGGCTGACGAGCCCGCGGCCGTCGCGACGCCGGCGGGGGGCGCGGCATGATCGCGCGCTTCGACGGGCAGACCGTCGTCGTCACCGGCGCGGGGCACGGCTTCGGCCGGGCGATCGCGCTGGCCTTCGCCGAGCGTGGCGCCCGCGTGTGGGCCTGCGACATCAACGGCGAGGCGCTCGCCGAAACCGCCCGCCTCGGAGAGGCGGCTCGCGTCGGAGAGGCGGCTCGCGTCGGAGAGGCGGCTCGCGTCGGAGAGGCGGCTCGCGTCGGAGAGGCGGCCTGCCTCGGAGAGGCGGCCCGCGTCGGTGAGGCGGCCCGCGTCGGCGGGGCCGTGACGACGCG
>JAHYJQ010000301.1 GCA_019429025.1 Trueperaceae bacterium
CCCCCTGGGCGAGGACCCGACCCTGGGGGTCGGGCCAGCGGCTCGCGCTGCCGTCGGGGGAGAGCGCGACGACGGTGCCGCGCTGCTCGACGACGAACAGGCGACCGGAGCCGTCGCCGGCGGCGACGATGCCGACCGGCTGCGCCAGGCCGTCGGCCACCTGGACGAGGCGCTGCGCGGCGGCGGGCTGCGACAGGAGCGGGACGAGGGCCAGCGCCAGCAGCGCGGCGCCGAGCCATGGGAGCGGGCGGCGGGGGGAGGACACGCGAGGCATCATGCGCCTACCGTAGGGCGTCGGCGGCGGCGGGTCAGGATGGTGGCTGACGTTCCCGCGCTCCGGTCGCTGCGACGACGGCGTCGCCATCGGCCGCTTGGCGCTCGGCGGCGCCCAGCGTCCCCCCGGGCAGGCGGGCCAGCAGCGCCAGCGCATGCGCGGGCAGCTCGCCCTCCGGCGTGAGGCTGGGCAGGGGCAGGCCGGCGGCGCGGAGGCGCGCGGTCTCGCGCGGGAAGAGCCAGGCGACCGCCCGTGCGTCGCGCTCGGCCGCCGTCAGGCGCGGCGCGTCGTAGGCCCCCGCGGCCCGCCGCTGCCGCTGCGCCTCGAACATGACCAGCGCGCTGGCGACCGACACGTTGAGCGACGGCACCATCCCCAGCATGGGGATGACGACGCGCGCGTCCGCCGCCGCCGCCGCGGCCGGGCTGACGCCGTCGCGCTCGTTGCCGAACAGCACGCAGGTCGGGACGGTGTAGTCGACCTCGCGGAAGTCGACCGCGTCCGGCGCGAAGTGGGCGGCGTACAGCCGCATGCCCTGCGCGCGGACCGCCGCCAACGCGGCGTCGAGCGACGGGTGGACGACGAGCTCCACCCAGCGCTCGGCGCTCGCGCTGGTCGCGCTGTAGGTGGGCAGCCCGCCGGTGGGGTGGGTCGCGTGCACGCGGTCGACACCGACGGCGTCGGCCGTCCGCAGCATCGCGCTGAGGTTGTGGGGCTTGTGGACGTCCTCGGCCAGGATCGTGAGGTCGGGCTGGCGGTGGCGCAGCACCCCCAGGATGCGGCGGTAGCGGCGCTGGGTCATGCCCGGCATCGTATCGCTCGAGCTACCTTGACGGCCCGGACCGGCGTGGTAGACTTTCGGTCGCCCACGCAGGCCCCTGGCCGACGCGGGTGGACGCCGCGCCGAGGTGGCGGAATTGGTAGACGCGCCAGCTTGAGGGGCTGGTGACCATTGCGGTCGTAGGGGTTCAAGTCCCCTTCTCGGCACCATCACGAACGTCACGGCCGGTCCCGCGGGACCGGCCGTCGGCGTTGGGGACCCGCGGGCCGGCCCCGCGCGTGCGGGCGTCCGCGACCCGGGATCGCGGCCGGTCCGCCGGGCCGACCCCCGAGGGGCGCGTGCTAGCGTGACCCCGTGCGCGCGACCGCGGCCACCAGTTTCCCCTACGCCCGCTACCGCACCGGTCAGCGCGAGGCGCTCGACGCCGCGCGCGCCGCCTTCGCCGACGGCCGCCGCGTGGTGGTGGTCGAGGCGCCCACCGGTTCGGGCAAGAGCGGGATCGCCGTGGCCCTGGCGCGCGAGGCGCGCTCGGCCTACCTGCTCACCGCCCAGAAGGTCCTGCAGGACCAGTACCAGCGCGACTTCGACGACCTCGCCCTGCTCAAAGGGCGGGCCAACTACCCCTGCGAGGTCGCGCCAACGCACGCCGCGGCCGCCCCCTGCCTCGTCGGTCGCACCTACCCGGAGTGCGCCGCCTGCGGCTACTTCCGGGCGAAGGACCGCGCGCTCGCGGCGCCGCGCGCCCTGCTGAACTACGCGTACTTCCTCCACGAGCTCAACTACGCCGGCGGCTTCGGGCACCGCGAGCTGCTGGTCCTCGACGAGGCGCACAACGCCGAGGGGATGCTCATGAGCTTCGTGCAGGCGCAGCTCGGCGACGCCCAGCTGGCGCGGGCCGGGCTCGACCTGCGCCTCCCCGGCTTCCCGGAGACCGAGGCGCTCTTCGAGTTCGCCGAGGACGCGCGGCCGCGCCTGGCGGCCCGCGCGCGCGAGCTCGACCTCGAGCTCGACGCGGGCGGGCTGCCGCCCGACCTCGAGCTCGACGCGCTGAGGGTGCGGCAGTGGCTCGACGGCGCCGTCCGCCGCCTGGGGTGGCTGTGCGACACGCGCGACGACGGCGTGCCGTGGGTGGTCGAGCACCGCCTCGATGCGTACGGCGCCTCGGTGACCTTCAAGCCGGTCTCCGTCGCCCCCCTCGCCGACGAGCTCCTGTTCGGGCACGCGGAGCGGGCGCTGCTGCTATCGGCCACCGTGCTCGACCCCGCCACCTTCCTGCGCGGGCTCGGCGTGCCGCCGGAGGAGGCGGCCGTCGTGCAGGTGGCCTCGACCTTCCCGCCCGAGCGGCGGCCGCTCATGCTGCGGCCCGTGGCGCGCCTCACGCGCCACCACCTCGACCGCGACCTGCCGCGCCTGACCGCCGAGGTCACCGAGATCTTCCGCGACCACGACGCCGAGAAGGGCGTGGTCCACGCGCACTCCTACCGCATCGCGGCGGCCGTCGTGAGCGCCCTGCCGCCGGAGCTGCGCGCCCGGGTCGTCACCCACCGCGACGCCGCGGGCCGCGACGCGGCCCTCGAGGCGCACCTCACGCGGCCGGAGCCGACCGTACTGGTCAGCCCGTCGATGACGGAGGGGCTCGATCTGGTGGGCGACCTGGCGCGCTGGCAGGTCATCTGCAAGCTGCCCTACCCCTACCTCGGCGACCCGCAGGTGGCGGCGCGGCGCGTCGAGGAGCCCGGTTGGTACGAGTGGCGCACCTGCCTCACGCTCGTGCAGGCGTACGGGCGGGCGGTGCGCAGCGAGGACGACCACGCCGTCACCTACCTGCTCGACGCCGACGCGCCCGGCTTCCTGCAGCGGCAGAGCGGCCGGTTGCCCGCGTGGTTCCTGGAGGCGCTGCGCTCCGCCTGAACGGAGGCCCGTGGCTCAGAAGGCGTCGACGAGCGAGCGGTACGGCCGGCGCCCGCCCGCGAGGGCCGCGACGGTCGCCAGCGCCCGGCCGCAGCCGTCCGCCCAGCCGGCACGGCGGGCGTCGGCCGGCGCGCCGGCGCCGGAGACCAGCAGCGCGAGGCCGCGCACGTCGAGCGTCGCGTCCGGCGCGGTCCGCGAGGGCGTGACGGCCGTCCCCGTGGGGCCAGGTTCCAGGCGCCACACGCGGTCGTTCCAAGCCGCGAAGGGGTCGACGACCCGCAGGTGGAGCGGCCGCAGGTCGAGCGGCGTGTCGTCGTCGGCCACCGCCCGCAGCGGCGCGAGCGCGAGGGCGACGTCGGCGACGCGGGCCATCAGCCCGGCGTGGCCCGTGACCGCATGGCCGCGCACGCGGTCGTGGGCGACGGGGTCGTCCCAGGGCACGTGGATGCGCACGCGGGTCACGTGGCCGCGGAAGGCGGCGAGCGTGCCCCAGACGGCGTCGCGGCCCGCGGCGTCGGCCCAGCCGAGGTCCAGCACCTCCACGCGGGGCTCCCCGTCGACGTCGTGCAGGCGCAGCGCCACGAGCGCGTCGTCCGAGGCGTAGCGCAGCATCCGGTCGCCGGGGGAACCGTCGAGTTCCGCCCAGACGTCCCAGGTACCCGTCGTGCGGGTGTCCGCGAAGGTCCAGCCGGCGACCGCGCGGGTGTAGGCGGAGGCGAGGCCGTCGGCGGCGGGCCCGTCCACGCGCCGCAGCCGGCGCGGCGCCCCGGCGGGGAGGCGCTCGGGCGGCAGCTCGAGCAGGACGCCGGTCGGGACGCTCGCCCAGCCGTAACGGGCGTAGAAGGTGGCGTCGAACGGGTACAGCAGGTTCCAGCCCTGGCCGGCGTCGCGGCCCGCAGCCAACCCGGCGTGCATGAGCCGCGCGACGTGGCCGGAGCGGCGGTGTTCGGGCGCCGT
>JAHYJQ010000302.1 GCA_019429025.1 Trueperaceae bacterium
CCAACGGGGGGGCGGGCACGACCCGCCCCTCCCCCCACAGCGGCGACGAACGCGCGGAGCCCCCCTGGTGAAGACGGCCAGCAGTTGGATCGACCGCCACGCCCGCTACCTGTTCCCGCTGCCGGCGATCCTCGCGATCGTCGTGCTCATCGTCGCGCCGGTCGTGACGAACTTCGTGCTCTCGCTCTACGACTACTTCGTGGGCGGCCGCGCCTACTTCGTCGGCCTCGAGAACTACCAGCGCGCGGCGACCGATCCGCGCGTCTGGAACGGCATCAAGAACACCTTCTATTTCACCTTCACCGCCGTGCCGCTGCAGCTGCTCGTGGGCATCGGCATCGCGGTGCTGTTCAACCGTGACTTCCCCGGCAAGGGGCTCGCGCGCACGATCATCTTGCTGCCGATGGTGGCCACGCCCGTCGCCATCGCGCTCATCTGGGCGCTCATGTTCAACCCCAGCCTCGGCGTCCTCAACTACTTCCTCGAGTCCGTGGGCCTCGAGCGCTCCCTGTGGGTGGCCCAGTCGAGCCTCGCGATCCCCTCGCTGGTGCTGGTCGACACCTGGCAGTGGTCGCCGATGATCGCCCTCATCCTGCTGGCCGCCATGCAGGGCGTGCCGATGGAGCACTACGAGGCGGCCCGCATCGACGGCGCCAGCGGCTGGCAGTCGTTCTGGCACATCACCATCCCGGGCATCCGCTCCGCGATCGTCGTCGCGCTCATCCTCCGCGCGGTCGACGCGCTGAAGACCTTCGACATCATCTACGTCATCACCGAGGGCGGCCCGGGCACGGCCTCCGAGACGCTCAACGTCCTGGCCTTCAAGACCGGCTTCCAGTTCTTCCACGCCGGCTACGCGGCCACGCTGCTGATCTTCCTCATGTTCCTGGTGCTCGGCATCGCCGTGCTGCTCAACGCGGTCCGGAGGCGGACGTGACCGCCGCCGTCCCCGCTTCCGCCCTCGCCGCGGCCGAGGCGGCTCGCCGGGCCCGCCGCGCCAAGCTGGTCAAGACGATCGGCATCTTCCTGCTCATCGCCATCGTCCTGGTCATCATGCTCTTTCCCTTCTACTGGATGGTGCTGACCAGCCTGCGCAGCCAGGTCGACAACGTCAGCCGCGTCCCCGTGTGGTGGTTCACGCCGACCTGGGAGAACTACCAGAACGTCATTTCCCGCAACAACTTCCTCACGTTCACCTGGAACTCCTTCGTCGTCGCCGCGCTCTCCACCGCGATCGGCCTCGTGCTCGGCCTGCCCGCCGCCTACTCCATCGCGCGCTTCAAGCAGGACGGGCTGGCGCTCGCCATCCTCATCGCCCGTCTCACGCCCTACATCACCTACCTCGTCCCCTGGTACCTGGCGTTCCGCGCGCTGGGCCTCATCGACACCTACCTCGCCCTGACGCTCACGCACCTGATCGTCGGCATGCCGCTGATCGTGTGGATCATGATCAGCTTCTTCGAGGGGGTCCCGCAGGACCTGGAGGAGGCGGCGTTCGTCGACGGCGCCACCCGCATCGGCGCCTTCGTGCGCGTCATCCTGCCGCTGTCGACGCCGGGCATCGTCGCCGCCAGCATCCTGGCCTTCATCTTCAGCTGGAACCAGTTCCTGTTCAGCCTGGTGCTCTCCGGGCCCAACACGCGCCCCGTCCCGGTGGCCGTGTTCAACTTCATCTCCTACGGGCAGATCGACTTCGGCGGCCTCGGCGCCGCCGCGGTGATGATCACGCTGCCCGTCCTCATCCTCACGCTCGTCATCCAGCGCTGGATCGTCACCGGCCTGACGATGGGCGCCGTGAAAGGCTGAACCATGCTGGCTCTGCGCAAGCTCGCCCTCGGCGAGACCCGGCTCGTCCTGCAGGAGGTCCCCGAACCCGAGGCCCGGCCCGGCCACGTCGTGCTCGACGTCGCCGCCGCGGGCATCTGCGGCACCGACGTGCACATCCGCCACGACGAATACCGCTCCGAGCCGCCCGTCACGCTCGGCCACGAGGTCGCGGGCACGATCGCCGAGATCGGCGCCGGCGTCGAGGGCTGGCGGGTGGGCCAACGCGTCACCACCGAGACCTACTTCTCCGTCTGCGGGCGCTGCGAGCACTGCCGCACCGGCAGGCCCAACCTGTGTGCCCGCCGGCGCTCGATCGGCTCGTTCGAGGACGGCGGCTTCGCGCCGCGCGTGCTGGTGCCCGCCACCAACCTGCACGCGCTCCCGGACGCGCTCGCGTTCCCCGAGGCCGCCCTGGTGGAGCCACTCGCCTGCGTCGTGCGTGGCCTGCTCGAGCTGAACCGGCTCGACGCCGGCGACCGGGTGGCGATCACGGGTCCCGGGCCCATCGGCCTGCTGGCGCTGCAGGTCGCCAAGGCCGCGGGCGCCCGCGTGGTCATGCTCGGCACCGCCGCCGACGCCGCCCGGCTCGAGCTCGCCTCGAGGCTCGGCGCCGACGGCGTCCTGACGGTCGAGGCGGCCGACGGGCTGGAAGACGCCGTGAGCGACGCCCTCGGGGGCCCCGCCAACGTCGCCGTCGAGTGCTCCGGGGCCGCGCCCGCCGCCGCCCTGCTGCTCCGGCTGGTCAAGAAGGCGGGCCGCTTCGTCCAGGTCGGACTCTACGGCAAGCCCATCACGCTCGACATGGACCAGGTCTGCTACAAGGAGCTGCAGGTCAGCGGCAGCTTCGCCACCACCCCGAGCTCCTGGTACCGCGCGCTGGCGCTGGCGGGATCCGGCGCGGTCTCGCTGGCGGCCATCGTCGGCGCCACCTTCGCCCTGAGCGACTGGGAGCGGGCGTTCGAGGCCGTGGAGGCGCGCATTCCGGGCAAGGTGCTGTTGGTCCCCTGACCCGGGCCCGCGGCCCCGCCCCGGTCAGCCCTCCCCCGGCAGGGGCGGGGACCCGCGCCGCAGCAGCGCGGTGACCGTCTCGCGGTACCCGAGCGTCAGCGCCTGCGTCTCGAGCCTCGACCAGGTGGCGGGGTCGATCAGGGCGCGGAGGGGCGGCAGGTGCCAGGCCTCGATCCCTTGCCGCACGCGGGCGTCGAGCCCGGGCGTCGTGATCGACGCCAGGTAGCACGCCGCCGCACGCAGCGGTTGGCCCCGGCGGAACCACGACTGCCCCATCGCCTGCATGACCTCCAGCGCCTTGGGGGTCTCGCCGGCCTCGTCCATCGCCCGCAGCGCCGCCCGCAGCGCGCGTTCGGCTGCCGCGAACTCGCCGGTCATGGTGGACGCCACGCCGATCCAGTACACCTCGATGTTCCGCCGGCGCCGGGCGCCCACCGCCCGGTGGCGCCGCTCGGCCAGGCGGAAGGTCGCCAGCGCGGCGGCGAAGTCGCCGATCGCGTAGCTGCAGTAGCCCAGGTCGTGCAGCGCCTCGGCCTCCGCCAGCACGTCGCCGACCTCGCGCGCCAGCGCCAGGCAGCGCTCGAAGCCGGCACGAGCGGCCGCGACGCGCGAGACGTAACCCGGTGATGGCGCCAGCGGACCCCCGTAGGCACGCGAGCGACCCAGCGCGACCAGCGCGCGCAGGCGCAACACGGCCCCACGGGCGAACGGGTCGGCCGCCGCCAGGCCGCCGCCGATGCCGTCCAGGACATCCTCGGCCTCGTCGTAGCGACCGCAGTCGTAGAGCACCTCGGCCGCCTGCCAGGCGGCGCGCCCGGACGCCACGGCGTCGCCCGCCCGGTCCGCCAGCCCACGGGCCAGGCGCGCCCGCCGCAGCGCGCGGCGACGCCGCCCCACGCGGTTCTCCGCCGCCGCGAGCGCCGTGTGGAGCGCCGCTCGCACGGCCGGATCCCGCGGCCTGCGATCCAGCGCCCGCCCGAACAGCTCGATGGCCTCCGCGTGAC
>JAHYJQ010000303.1 GCA_019429025.1 Trueperaceae bacterium
CCCACCTCACCACCCTCTTCGAAAACGAAGGCACCCACAACGTCCGCTGGGTCTGGAGCCCCAACGTCACCGACGAACCCCGCACCGAACACAACCGCATGGAGAACTACTACCCCGGCCACGACCACGTCCACGTCCTCGCCCTCTCCGGCTACAACTGGGGCGACACCCGCCCCAACATCGGCTGGCGCAGCTTCGAGGAGATCTTCGCCGGCGGCTACGCCCGCGTGACCGCCCTCGGGCCGCAGCCGGTGTGGCTCACCGAGCTCGCCAGCAGCGACGCCGGCGGCGACAAACCGGCCTGGGTGCGCGACATGTTCGCCAGCACCGCCTTCCCGCGGATCTCGGCGCTCGTCTGGTTCGACGAGGACAAGGAGGCCGACTGGCGCGTGACCTCCGACGCCGAGGTGCTGCGCGCCTTCCAGGACGGCCTGGGCGTCTCGCCGGTCGCCGCCGACCTGCGCTGACCTCCCGCCCGCTGGGACGGCCTCCCTGGCGGGCATGGGCGAACCCGTGGTAGGCGTGGTCCATGCCGGCCGCCCAGCGCTCGCTCGCACGCCGGGGCGCAGGGGCCGCGGCCCTGATCGCCGTGGCGGCGATGGCCGCCCTGGCCGCGGCCTCGGTGCCGCTCGCCACCCCCAGTCGGCCCGCACCTAGGGCCTACGCCCTCGCGCCGTGGTTCGACGGCCTGCGCCTGCCGGTCGCCGTCGTCGCGGTCCCCGACCACCCGGATCGGTGGTTGGCCGTCCAGCTCGAGGGACTGCTCATCGACGTCCGCGACGGCGTGCCGCGCGAGCCGCCGTTCCTCGACCTGCGCCACCGCGTGACCGGCCTGGAGGGCGAACAGGGGCTCTTCAGCGCCGCCCTCGAGCCGCGCGACCGCGCGCTCGCCCGCGACCGCGCCCGGCACGTGGTGGCGGCCTTCAGCGAACGCGACACGGGTGACCTGGTGGTGGCGGCGTACCCGATCGACGAGGCGGCGTGGCTGGCGGACGGCACGGCCGAGGTCGAGGTCCTCCGCGTGCCGATGCCGGATCCCTTCCACCACGGCGGCTTCGTGCGCTTCGGGCCCGACGGCCAGCTCTTCGCCACCATCGGCGACGGCAGCGCCGCGATCGATCCCGCCGTCGAGCGCTCGGGTGGCGCGGCGTCGCTGTCCGTATGGCGAGGCAAGGTCGTGCGCGTCGAGTTGCTGCCGACGGCCGACCGCGCACCCGCGTACCTCGTGCCGGCGGACAACCCCTTCGCGTCGGGGCGAGCGGCCACGGGCGGGGCCGCCCGGCCCGAGATCTGGGCGTACGGCTTCCGCAACCCGTGGAAGCTCACGTTCGATCCCGCGACCGGCGAGGCGATCGTCGCCGACGTCGGCGCCGACCGCTGGGAGGAGGTGCACCGCGTCGTGCCCGGCGGCGACCATGGCTGGCCCGCCCGGGAGGGACGCGAGTGCGTTCTCCTGCCGGACGGCACGCTCCTGGACCCCACCTGCGGGGAGCGGGCCGACGTCGCCCCCTGGATCGCCTACGGTCACCTCGCGCTCGACCCGGACGGCGGCCAGGCGGTCGTGGGCGGCGTCGTCGTGCGCGACCCGCAGCTCCCCGAGCTGGCCGGCCGCTACGTCTTCGGCGACTTCGTCAGCGGACGCGTGTGGGCCTACGACCCGGTCGCCGACCGGAGGGAGCTGCTGGTGGACGCGGGGCCGGGAATCAGCGCGGTCGACGAGGGCCCAAGGGGCGAGGTGCTCGTCGTCACGCTGGCGGGCTCGGTGCGCCGCCTGGTCCGAGAGCGCTGAGCACCGACGTTCGCCGGATTGCGGCGCCGGCGAGAGGGGTGGTAGACCTGAGGGCGCGTGTGCGGAACGTCTCATCCCACGAAGCCCTCCGGTCGCTCGGCTGCCGGGCGGGCCGTCGCCAGCTTCCGACTCGCGGCGGCGCTCGCCGTAGCCTCGCTCTGGCTCGCCGGCTGCGCCGACCCCAGCCGTCTCCATGCGCCGGGCCGCGAGCCCGCGGTGGAGGTCACCGTACGGTGGGTCGGCGCGTACGTCCCCTCGGGCGTCTGGCGCGAGCTACGCGGACTGCGCGCGCTGGAGGCCCAGCTGGGCCGGCAGCTCGACCTGGCCCACTGGTACGCGTCGTGGGACGACGCCTTCGACCCTGAGCCGCTGCACGCCGTGCTGGCGGGCGGTCGCGTTCCCCTCATCAGCTGGCAACCCATGCACCAAGACCTCCACGACATCACCGCCGGCCACCACGACGACTACCTCCGCACCTGGGCCCAAGGCATCAAGAACGCCCCCGGCACCGTCTACCTCCGACCCTTCCCCGAAATGAACGGCGACTGGGTCCCCTGGAACGGCGACCCCCAAGCCCTCCGCGACGCCTGGACCCACCTCACCACCCTCTTCGAAAACGAAGGCACCCACAACGTCCGCTGGGTCTGGAGCCCCAACGTCACCGACGAACCCCGCACCGAACACAACCGCATGGAGAACTACTACCCCGGCCACGACCAAGTCCACGTCCTCGCCCTCTCCGGCTACAACTGGGGCGACACCCGCCCCAACATCGGCTGGCGCAGCTTCGACGCGATCATCGAGGAGCCGTACGCGCGCCTGACGCGGCTGGGGCCACAGCCGGTGTGGATGGCGGAGACGGCGTCGAGCGAGGCGGGGGGCGACAAGGCCGCCTGGATCCGAGGGATGTTCGCCGCCAGCGCCGAATTCCCGCGACTCGAGGCCATCGTGTGGTTCAACGAGGACAAGGAGACGGACTGGCGCATCGAGAGCTCGGAACGCGCGCTGCGGGCGTTCGCGAGCGTTCTCCGTACCCTCGACGAACCGCTGCCCTGACCCCTCGGGCCGCCTCCGTCAGCGCGCGGCGAGCGTCCAGGCCGGCAGCGCGACGATCTCGCTCGGCGCGCCGTACAGGCCGGGGATGACCCGCTCGTAGAACGCCGCGTCGTCGATCGCCAGCCGCTCGGCCAGCTCCGCCGTGCGGCGGTACGCGTCCTCGACCGTCGCCTCACGGCGCGCGACGGCGTCCGCGACGGCGAGCAACGCCGCCTCGGCCGGCGCGACGGCCTCGGGCGCCGCACGGAACGCGGCGATGGCCGCGGCCAGGGCCTGGGCCATCGGGCCGACCGCCACGTACGCGTCGACGAGCGGCCGGTGACGGTCGCTGACGCGGCCCTCCACCACCCCGTGCACGGGGTTGACGTAGCGCGCGTAGGCGACTTCGTCGTCGGCGCCGTTCGGCTGGTGGCGGGCCCAGGCCAGCTTGGCGGCGCCGGCGCAGACGGAGAAGTCAGGGTCGTACACGCTGAACGGGCGCGCGAAGAGCAGCGGGTTCGCGAAGCGCGATCGGCGACCCTCGGAGATCGTCCGCAGCAGCGTCAGCGTGTCGCCGGTGACCTGCGACAACCCGACGTCGTCGGTCGGGCCGATCGCCAGGGGATCGAGGTACGACTCGTTGAGCAGCAGCTGCAGCAGCTGCACCGGCGGCACGTCGTACGCGGTGGCCGCCTCCTCGATCAGCGCCACCAGCGGCGTCAGCCGGGCGAGGGTCAGCACGCCCCACGGGCCGAGCGGCTCGTACGCCCCCAGCCGCTCGCCGAAGCGCCGCGGTTCGGACGCGACGCTCGCGACGACGTCGGGCTCGCAGTAGAGCGACACGCCCCGCGGCGGCGCGGCGGGGTCCGGTGCGTGTGGCGCCGGCGTCCACAGCGCGGCCGACAGCGACGCGGCCGCCGGCGGCGGCGTGGGCGACGAGGGCACCGTCGGGTCGCCGGCGGCGGGCGCCTCGGCCTCCGCGAGCACCTCGCTCACGGTCACCGCGACGACCGGCAGCGCCAGGTGGTCCTCGAGGTCGACCGGCGGCCCCGCGCGCAGGTCGCGCCACACC
>JAHYJQ010000304.1 GCA_019429025.1 Trueperaceae bacterium
GAGGAGTCGCTGCGCGCGCTGCTGTTGCTAGGCCCCTGGGCGCTGTGGTTCGCGCGGCATCTGCCGATCAAGACACGTGCGAAGGCCAGCGGGAAGTGGAGGCGCGGCCGCTTCCGCCTCGACCTCGACCTGTCCGGCGAGCCGGGACCGGCCCCGTGGCACACGGCGGTCGCCCTGCTCGAGGGAGCCGGCGAGGGCATGCTGCGACTCCCTTCCGGCGAACCGTTCGTGCACGTCGAGGCCGGCGACGGCGTCAAGATTCTGATCGTCTCGTACTGACGGGGGCGCGCCGCACGACCGCGCCCCGGAGAGGCACGACCATGACCATCAAGCACCCCATGCCCACCCGCTGCCCCGTGACGGGGGAGCCGCTCGAGGTCACGCGTCTGCGCGGGCCGAACTCCGGCGTCGTCATCGAGGGCAACTTCCTCCCGAACGAGTTCGCCCTGCTCGACCGCGAGAGCCTCGACTACCTGCGCCTGTTCGTCAAGGTGCGCGGCAACCTCAAGGAGGTCGAGCGCATGCTCGGCGTCAGCTACCCGACGGTGCGCGCCCGCTTCGAGCAGCTGCTGAGGGCGCTCGGTTACGAGGCGGCACCGGAGCCCGAGCCCGGCGAGTCGCGCGCCGACGTCCTGTCGCGCCTCGAGCGCGGCGAGATCTCGGCCGAGGAAGCCACCCGGGCGCTGCAGGTGCTGCAGCGGCGGAAATGAACGCCGCGCCCGGGACGCAGAGCGTCCCGGGCGCGGGATGGTGGCGAGCCGTGGCGCCGGCGTAGGCTCGCGCCCACGCCTACGTCAGACCGGTTCAGTCGACGGTCCGCCGGCAGCCTTCGAACGCCTCACCGTCGATCTCGATGACGGCCTCGTCCCGCTGGATCCAGACCGCCGAGCTCTCGCCCTCGTAGCGGGCGCCGGGGGACGCCGCCACCTGCGCGAGGACCTCGGTCCGACCACCGAAGCGATCGGGGAGCTGCAGCTCGACGCCCGCCGAGTAGAAGCGCAGTTGGACCGCGAACGGTTCGCCCTCGCCCTCACGGCACGCGTACGTCAGCGGGGGCGCCATCGCGGAGCGGTTCGCATCGATGCCGACGTTGCCGCACGCCATGGGCGAGGAGTCGAGCGTCGCGCCGTAGATCATGACCGAGTACGCCCCCGCGAGGAGCTCGCTCGCCACCAGGTCGGTGGCCGTGAGGCTGACGAAACGATCGTCGGGCAGGCTCCTGCCGACGGTCTCGAGCACCCGCACGACCGGTTGGTCGCGCGCGCAATCGCCCGCGTGCAGGACGGCCGCGTGGTACTCGCCGAAGTCGACGGCGTACAGCGTGATGACGAAGTGGGCCGTCCCATCCTGGGTCTCTTCCACCTGCACGTGACCGACGACGCTGCTGCCGGCGAGCGGGTAGATTCCGAACCCCTCCGTGATGCGGGTTTCGCTGGCACCCACTTGGGCGACGGCGAACGACGCCACGGCGGCGGCCGCCGCGAACCACTTGAGGAAGCTCATGGGGTACCTCCAGGGCCGCCGACGGGCGGCCACGGGCGCCGGTAGGCGACCACGGGCGCTCGCTGGCGATGGTGGAGGAAGCTCTTGGCGCGCCAGCGATGCTCAAGCTCATCGTACGGTGGTTCGAACGCGAAGAAACCGCAGATGAGCCTTGGCGCGTCGATCTGGGTCGCGCCGTGCGGGCGTGGCGCCGCCGTTGCCACGACCCCGCGCAAGGATGCTGCGTCCCGGCCGACGGTCGTTGCCGTACCCGCGCGTATACTGGCGCGCGATGGCCGACTACTACGAACTCCTCGGGGTCGCGCGCGACGCGGACGACAAGGCGATCAAGGGCGCCTACCGCAAGCTCGCGCTGAAGTACCACCCGGACCGCAACCCGGGCGACCGCGAGGCCGAGGAGCGCTTCAAGGAGATCAACGAGGCGTACGCGGTGCTCTCCGACGGCGAGAAGCGCGCGCGCTTCGACCGCTTCGGCTCGGCCGACGCCGCCGGGGTCCAGTTCAGCGGCGACATCTTCGACATCTTCGCGTCCGTCTTCGGCGGCGCCGTCGGACGCCGCCCCAGCCAGCGCGGCGTCCCGGGCGAGGACGTCGAGGCGGAGCTCACCGTCACCCTCGAGCAGGCGCGCGACGGTGAGACCGTGCCCGTCGAGGTCGACCGCCTGAAGGTCTGCGACCACTGCCACGGCGACCGCGCCGAGCCGGGGGGCAAGGGCAAGCAGCGCTGCGTGCAGTGCGCCGGCAGCGGCACGGTGCGGATGCAGACCCAGTCGTTCTTCGGCACGATGGTCAGCCAGCAGGTCTGCCCGCGCTGCCACGGTCTCGGCGAGGTCGTCGTCGAGCCGTGCACCGCCTGCCACGGCGTCGGGCGCACGGCCGAGCGCGCCACCGTCCAGGTGGGCCTGCCGAAGGGCATCGACCGCGGTTACCGGCTGCGCGTCCCGCGCGAGGGCAACGCCGGGCTCGACGGCGGCCACGCCGGCGACCTCTACGTCTACCTCGAGCTCGCGCCGCACGAGCACCTGACCCGCGAGGGCGACGACCTCTTCTACGACCTCCACATCGGCTTCGCCCAGGCGGCGCTCGGTTCCGCGTTCGAGGTGCCGACGCTGGATGGCGCCGACGCCTTCGAGGTGTTGCCGGGCACCCGCTCCGGCACCGAGGTGCGCCTGCGCGGCAAGGGCATGCCGCGCCTGCGGCACGTGGGGACCGGCGATCAGGTGATCCGCATCGTCGTCGACACGCCGCAGCGGCTGACGCCGAAGGCGCGCGACCTCCTCGCGGCCTACGCCGAGGAGATGGGCGAGGCGATCGAGCCGCACGAGACGCTGATCGAGCGGGTCAAGGGGATGTTCGGCAAACGCCGCAAGCCCAAGGAGCCCGAGGCCGGGGTCGCCAACTGAGCGATCGCGGCGCGCGAACCGGGTCCGGCATCGCAGAGCCTCGGCGGGCATGATGGTCGACTGACGTCATGCCATCTCCTTTCTTCCGGCTCCTCGTCGCCGCCTTCGTGGAGCGCCCGGCGCGCCGCGCCGGACCCGAGCGCCTGGCCGAGCGGCTCGAGGCGTCGCTGAAACCCCTGACGGCGCGTTACGCGGCTGCCGCCGACGAGGCCAAGGCGGCCGAGGTCCTGCGCCACGTCATCGGCATCGAGCGCTGGGGGCAGCGCCGACTGCGCGTTGCCCTCGGCGACGTCGCCTACGAGCGCGACGAGCACCACGCCTACAAGCCAGCCGCCGATCTGCCGCTCGGCGCGCTGATCGACGAACTGCGAGCGACCCGCGCGAAGACCGTCGGGTTGGCGAGGCGCGTCGCGGCCGAGGGCAGGGCGGGCGTCGCGGTCGAGCACAACGGCATCGGCATGCTCACGGCCGGCGCCTGGCTGCGCTACCTGCGGCAGCACGGCGACCTGGAGTCGTGGCGGGTCAGGACCCGCTGACGCTCCACCAGCGCGCGAACGCCTCGAAGACGTCGTCGAGCGTGCCCACCACCCGCAGCGCCGCCGCGGGCCGTCGCCCGAACCAGGTGCGCTGCCGCTTGGCGTAGCGGCGCGTCGCGAGGGCGATCGCCGCCGCGGCCTCCTCCAGGCTCGCCTCGCCGCGCACGACGCGCGCTAGCTCCGCGTAGCCGAGCGCCTGCCAGGCGGGTGCGGTCGGCGGGACGCGGGCGGCGAGCGCCGCCACCTCGTCGAGCCAGCCGGCGGCCAGCATCGCGGCCACCCGCGCGTCGACGCGCGCCTCGAGCGCGGCGGCCGACGGCAGGGCCACGAAGCTGCGCAGGGCGAAGCGCGGCGGCGTGCGCGGGAACGCCGACGGCGGTCGGCCGCTGCTGCGCAGCACCTCGAGCGCGCGCAGCACCCGCCGGGGGTTGCCCTGGCTGGCTGCCGC
>JAHYJQ010000008.1 GCA_019429025.1 Trueperaceae bacterium
GGTTGCGGAGGCTCAGGTAGAGCGAGAGTGGATCGACGGACGGGCCTTGGCTCAGGCTCTCGGGCGGGTAGGTCCAGACTTCGACCACCACCGAACCGGGATCGTCGAGGCCAGGCTCGTGCATGGGTGCTGCGTGCCGCGCCGCATAGCTCGCCCACGCTGCGCTCGAGACGGCGACGGAGCGCACGGGGGGCGGCGCGAGCATGCTCTGGTTCGCCAAGGCGGTCTCACCCGCGTCGAGGGCGTCGGCGAACGCCTGCTCCGGCGCCGTGTAGCGTGCACGGGCCGGGGACACGAGCCATGGCTGCGCGCGTTCCCACACGTCCTTCGGGGCACCGACAAGCCGCAGATACCGTCGCCGACCGTGCTTCGGCCGCTGGATCAGCTTCGCTCGTTCCAGCGCTCGCCCCGCGCGACTGATCGACATCGGTGAGTAGCCTAGGCGCCGCGCGATCGCCTCGGGCTCTTGGCCTCGGTCCGGGCCAACGAGCAGTAGGTCGAGGAGCACGATCTGGGTCGATGGCGCGAACGGGGTATCGGCGCGAGCTGCCTGGTGTTCGATGCGGATCGCGTCGCGGAGGTCGATGCCGAGCGGTGGCAGGTAGAGCTGTGTCGACGGCGCGACGAACGCGACCCGTCGTTCGACGAGGCGCTTTCGACGCCAGGCCGGGATGCTCGGTTCCACGAGCACGACGGGCCGGTCGAGGAGCGTGGCGAGCTGCGCGAGCTGCTTGGCGGTCGCCATGGGGCTCGGCGTCTCGGCCGTGCGGCGGAACGCGAAGGCGCACGGCGTGCCGAGGATGTTCGCGCAGGCGATCTCGAACGTGGCGTCGAGGTAGACCGGCAGGCGCGTCGGCCCGCAGTCGCGCCAGTGGAGTGCGCCTGAACCCAGCACCTGGTCGAGGTACGCGGCGACCTGCGTGGGCCAGTGAACGGCAGGCGTGTCTATCATGGTGATGCACGATAACATAGCGTTTGTTATCGTGCGCAGTTCTGGTAGACAAGGCGGAGTCTGCGGTGTCGGCGGCGCACACCGCGATGACGCGGTGCTGAACGCTGAGTCGCGCGATCTCGTTCCACGAGGTGTGGCAGAGGACGAGCTTGGGCTCGGGCCCCGCCGCCCAGCCACCCTTCCTTGAAGTGATCGCGACCCGCTACGCAGAAGTTCAACAGGGCTGAACATTTCCGTGGGCCGCATCTTGGTCCGTGCCCAGGCGTTTCCCGAGGCGTTGCCAAGGTTCCGGTAGCTTGGCGCGTGCTCCGTATGTACCTCGACGAGTCCGGCGACCACAGCCTTCGCGTCGTGGATCCTGCGTACCCGGTGTTCGTCCTTGCCGGAGTGGTGATCGACGCCGCGTACGTGCGGCACGTCGTTCGGCCCGAGCTCGAGGAACTCAAGCGGGCGTTCTTCACCGATGGGCGGATCGTGCTACACACGTCCGACTTGATCCGGAACCGTAACGGTTTCGAGCGCATGAAGGACCCTGCGTTTCGAGGACGCTTCCTCGAGGCACTGAACGCCGCCATGCGCCGATGGTCATTCACGGTCGTCGCTTGCGCTGTCCGGAAGGACCACCACGCTCGGAAGTACGGGACGGCGGCGATCGATCCCTACATGCTGAGCCTGGAGGTGGTCGCAGAGCGGTTCTGCTACGAACTGAGGCAGCGTGGCATCGTGGGCGCGGACATCATCGCAGAGGCACGCGGTCGACCCCTCGACCGGATTCTCGAGCGCAGCTGGCAGGACCTCTTGGTGAATGGGACACGCTACGTCGGTCGGCGCGAGCTTTCGGACCGAGTTCGCCGACTCGAGTTGCGGACCAAGACGGCAGGGGATGCAGGGCTGGAACTGGCCGACCTCGTCGTCTCGCCAATCGGCCGACACGTGATCGGGAAGCCACCACGGGAGGATTGGGCGATCGTCTCCGAGAAGCTTCGCCGGCGCGACGGCTCATGGTACGGCGCAGGTTTGGTGGTTCTGCCCGGGTAGCGACGATGCCACGGCGATGGTCCAGCCCCAAAGAAGCGGTCGGGACCCGCTACGCAGTTCCCGACCAACGTCCTCATCGTACGCGGGCTTCGCGTCCTTGTCCATGGGGCGCATCCACTCAGTTACCTTGTTACCGGAGCGGGGCCCGTTCACTCAATGCTGGATGCTACCGGAGGTTCGTGGTGGCATCGAGGGATCGGGGTCTGACTGTGGCTGCTGGACGTGAGTACGTGAGGGTCATGCGCGAGCGTTACCGCCGGGCGGTGGGTCGCGCCGCGAAGGGGGCGTTGCTCGATGAGCTCGAGCGGGTGCTGGGTTGGCATCGGAAGCACGCCATTCGCGCGATGGCGAGCGCGCCGGCCAGGGCGCCGCGCGTGCGGCGTGGTCGGCCGCGTCAGTACCTGGCGTGCCTGAGCGCGATCGAGCGCGTGTGGGAGGCGCTGGATTACTGCTGCGCGGAGCGTCTGCACCCGCAGCTTCAGCGCCTGGCGCGAGATCTCGTGCGGCACGGTGAGCTCGAGGCGCCCGCTGAGGTGCTCGAGGAGCTCGGGCGCATCAGTCGCGCGACGGTGGCGCGGCGCATCGCGGCGCTGGAGCGCCCGCGGCCGCGGCGGTTGCCGGTCGCGCCGCACCCGCAGCGGCTGCTGAAGACCGCCGTACCCATCGGGCGCTTCGCCTGGGACGAGAGCCGTGCTGGCGCGCTGGAGGTGGATCTGGTGGAGCACAACGGCGGCAGCAGCAGCGGGCACTACGCCGCGACGCTCTCGGTGGTCGACGTCGTGAGCGGCTGGAGTCGCCGGCGGGCGGTGCTGGGCAAGAGCCAGGCAGTGGTGCATGAGGCGCTCCAGCGGCTGCTGAGCGAGTGGCCATCGCCGGTGTGGGGTCTGCACAGCGACAACGGCGCGGAGTTCCTCAACAACCACCTGGTGCGCTACTGCCGGCAGCATGCCATCGAGTACCACCGCAGTCGCGCCTACCGCAAGAACGACAACGCCCACGTGGAGCAGAAGAACCGGCAGCTGGTGCGTGAGGTCGTCGGCTACGGCCGCTACGACCAGCCCGCGGACGTGCTCTGGCTCAACGGCGTGTACGAGCTGCTCGACGCGTACGCCAACGTGGTCCTACCGAGCCAGAAGCTGATCGGCAAGACCCGCGACGGCGCCAAGCTCCGCAAGCGCTACGACACCGCTCGCACGCCCCTCGAGCGACTGCAGGAGCTCGGAGCCATCAGCCCGCAACGCCAGGCGGAGCTCGCCGCGCTGCAGCGTGACCTCAACCCGCTGGCGCTGAAGCGTGAACTGGACGCTCGCCTCGAACGCCGCGGCAACCCACCAGCCGCACTCGCGGAAGCCGCCGACTGAGCGCCCCCTTCGGTAACAACCACTTCTGAGCGAACCACCCCACCCCCGGTAACACCTACTTCTGAGTTGACACGGGCGCCGCCCACGCGCCGGCTCGCGGGCGCCCTTCAGCCGGCGTCGTCGACGACGCCGGCCGGGTCGCCGCGCCCCGACCGCTCGCGCCATCTCCGGAGGAAGCCCTCGGGGAGCGGCGGTCGCGTCACCCGGGCGGGTCGCCCAGCTCACCCAGCTGCTTGATCTCCTCGATGAAGCGGTCGACCGAGTCGAAGTCGCGGTACACGGAGAGGAAGCGGATGTAGGCGACGTCGTCCAGGCCCTTGAGGAATTGGAGCGTGCGGCGACCGATCTCCTCGCTGGCGATCTCGGGCACCTGGACCTCGTCCTCGAAGCCGTACGCGAACTCACGCAGCTGCTTCTCGGTGATCGGGCGCTTGTTGCAGGCGATGCGCAGCTTGTCGAGCAGCTTGTCGGGGTTGAACGCCTCGAGGCGACCGGAGCGTTTGCGCACCATGAGCGCCTCGAACTGGGCCCGCTCGTAGCTGGTGAAGCGGCGATGGCACGCGCCGCACTCGCGCCGCCGCCGGATGGCGGTGCCCTCGTCCGCCGGCCGCGAGTTGACCACGCGGGTGTCGTTCGACGAGCAGTACGGGCACTTCACGCGCGACCGATCCAAGGACCGTGGTCGGGGTCGTGGTCGGGGTCGGCCTCGTCGTCGCCCGCCAGCTGCCGCAGGGCGGCGACGGCGGCGACCAGGTGCGCGTCGTCGAGCCCCTCGTCGAGCAGCGGATCGACGTCGGGTTCGGCTTCGACCGTGGCCGTGTCGTCCAGGTCCTCGGCCTCGCCGTCGTCCTGCCGCACGCTGTCGTCGAGCGCGGCCTGGACCTCCGGCAGCAGCGCCTCGATCACCCGGGGCGGCGGCGGCAAGGTCACGGCGATCTCCGCCCCGTGGACGCCGCCGCCGGCCTGGCCGCCGAGGAGGCGAACCAGGTGCACCAGCTTCGCGTCGTGCCGGGGGTCGGAGGCCGGCCGGGAGGGGACGACCACGTTGACGCGCAGGCCCCGGGCCGGTTCGGCGAAGGCGTCCAGGGCATCGACCTCGTCGCTCAGCGCCAGCGGCGCCGGGAAGGCGGCGGCGAGGCGGGCGAGGGCGCCGCCGACGGCCGCGAGGTGCGGGCGATCGGGGTGCGGCGCGGGCGCGACGAGGACCACCCAGCTGCCGGGCGCAGCGCGCTGCGCCGAACGGAGCACGAGCACGCTGCTGCGCACGGTCTCGTCGAAGAGCTCGCCGAGTTCCCCCTCGGCGAGGTGGTGGAAGGGCGTGGCGCTGTCGAAGGAGGTGACGTGGACGACGCCCGAGAGGCTGCCGAAGATCTCCCACACCTTGGCGAAGGCGGCCTGGACGTCGAGGGCGGCGGTCGGGTCGGCCTGGATGGGGATCGCCTGGCCCCCGAGCTCCTCGATCTCGGCGGCCGTGCGGGCGGCCAGGTCGACGTCGCGGTCGGCGCAGACCACGTCGTAGCCCGCCTGCCCGTATGCGATCGCCACCGCTCGTCCGAAACCCTGGCCCACCTGCGTGACCAGGACGACCTTCGCGCGCTCCATGCGGCCCATGATACTCCTGGGTGGTTGCTGGGCGGCCCCGAGGCGGTAGCATGTCGCCCGGGCCCGCGCCGGCCCCCGAGGAGGACGCATGGCCCTGGAACGCTGGTTCCGCCGCCAACGACCGACACGCGGCGACGACGATGCGACCCCGGCGGGCCTGTGGGTCAAGTGTTCCGCGTGTCACACGCAGCTGTACCGCAAGGACCTCGTCGCCCACCACTTCGTGTGCAAGGAGTGCGGCCACCACGAGCGCATGCCCGTGACCGCGCGCATCGCGATGCTCGCCGACGAGGGCAGCTTCGAGCCGTGGTCCGGCGCCGTGCGCCCCGTCGACGCGCTCGGCTTCGTCGACGTCGAGCCCTACGCCGATCGACTGGCCGCCGTGCAGCAGAAGGCCGGGCGGCCGGACGCGATCGTCACGGGTGCCGCCCTCATCGAGGGCGAGCGCGTCGCCCTGGCCGTGATGGACTTCCAGTTCCTGGGCGGGTCGATGGGATCGGTCGTCGGTGAGGAGATCGCGCGGGCGGCGGAGCGCGCCGCCGAGGAGGAGCGGGCGCTGGTGATGGTCGCCGCCTCGGGCGGCGCCCGCATGCAGGAGGGCGCCCTCTCGCTCATGCAGATGGCCAAGACGACGGTCGCCCTCGAGGGCCTGGCGTCGCGCCGCCTGCCGTACGTGTCCGTGCTCACCGACCCCACCACCGGCGGCGTCACCGCCTCCTTCGCCACGCTCGGCGACGTCATCTTCGCGGAGCCCGACGCGCTGATCTGCTTCGCGGGCCCCAGAGTGATCCAGCAGACGATCAAGCAGGACCTCCCGGCCGGCTTCCAGCGCGCGGAGTTCCTGCTCCGCAAGGGCATGATCGACGACGTGGTGCCGCGCGGCGAGCTGAAGAGGCGACTGGCGACCGTCATCGGTCTCCTGCGCGCGGGCGCCGCGATGGCCCCCGGCACCCTGCCAGCGGGGGCCTGAGCGTGGCGCTGCCGTTCGAGAAGCCGATCGCGGACCTCGAGGCCAAGATCCGCGAGATGCAGGCCTACGCCGACGAGCAGCAGGTCGACCTCACCGAGGAGATCTCGCTGCTGCAGCAGCGGCTGGAGCGCCTCACGCGCGAGACCTTCGCCCACCTCACCCGCTGGCAGCGGGTCCTGGTCGCGCGGGCGCCGGGGCGTCCCACCGCGCTGGACCACGTGGCGGCGTTCGTCGACGGCTTCGTCGAGCTGCACGGCGACCGGGCGCTGGGGGACGACCCCGCGCTGGTGGCCGGCCTCGGCCGCGTGGACGGGGCGGGCGTGGTCGTGCTGGCGCAGCAGAAGGGGCGCGACACCAAGGAGAACATCCACCGCAACTTCGGCATGGCGCACCCGAGCGGCTACCGCAAGGCGATGCGCATGATGGAGATGGCCGACAAGTTCGGTCTCGCGGTCGTCGCGCTCATCGACACCCCCGGCGCGTACCCGGGCATCGCCGCCGAGGAGCAGGGGCAGGCGTGGGTCATCGCCGAGAGCATCCGCCGCATGAGCCGCCTGCGGGTCCCCGCGGTCGCCGTCGTCGTCGGCGAGGGCGGCTCGGGCGGCGCCCTGGCGATCGGCGTCGCGAACCGGGTGCTCATCCTGGAGAACGCCGTGTACTCGGTCATCAGCCCAGAGTCGTGCGCCGCCATCCGCTGGCGGGACGCCGCCGAGGCCCCGCGCGCGGCGGAGGCGCTCAAGCTGACCTCGGCGGACCTGCTCGAGCAGGGGGTGGTCGACGAGGTCGTCGCCGAGCCGCTCGGCGGGGCCCACAAGGATCCGGCCGCCGCCGTGGCCGCGACGGCGGCGGCCGTGCGGGCGGCCCTGGCGGGCCTGCGGGGCCTCGGCGGCGACGAGATCGTGCGCTCGCGCGCCGAGCGCTTCCGTCACATGGGGCGGATGTTGGTCGATAGCGCCTGAAGCAGCCGCGCGACGCCTGCCGGTGCGCCCCCGGGGGCGCCGAAGACGGCGGTCCCCGCCACCAGGACGTCGGCGCCGGCCGCCACGGCCCGTGGCGCCGTGAGCGCGTCGATGCCGCCGTCGACCTGCAGCCGGCAGTCGAGACCGCGGGCGTCGATCCAGGCGCGTACCGTCCGGAGCCGGTCGTCGCTGCGATCCAGGTACGCCTGCCCGCCGAAGCCGGGGTTCACCGACATGACGAGCGCGAGGTCGATCTCGTCGAGCGCCGTCTCGATGGCGGTCAGCGGCGTCAGCGGGTTGAGCGCGAGCCCCGCCGCGAGGCCGCGATCTCGGACCGCCCGCAGGGCACGATGGGCGTGCGGCGTCGCCTCGGGGTGGACCGTGATGCCATCCGCGCCGGCGTCCGCGTAGGCGTCCACCCAGCGCTCGGGCGACGCGATCATCAGGTGCACGTCGACGTACGCCGAGGTGGCCTCGCGGACGGCGCGCACCACGGCGGGCCCGAACGTCAGGTTGGGGACGAAGTGGCCGTCCATGACGTCGACGTGGAGCCAGGTCGCGCCGGCCTCGACCACGGCCGACACCTGTTCCGCCAGCCGTCCGAGGTCGGCGGCGAGCAGCGAGGGGGCCAGCACGGTGGGGCGCACGCCGCGAGCGTAGCATCCGGCGGCCGGGTCGGGTCCACCGGATGCGGGCCGCCGCGGCGGCGTCGCCGCGACGCCGGTCAGGCGACCGCCAGTGCGCCCTCGCTCACCGTGACGATCGCCTCCTCGAGCAGGTCGAGCCCTTCGGCCAGCTCCGCGTCGCTCATGCGCAGCGGCGGCAGCAGACGGATGACGTTGCCGTACGTGCCGGTCGGCAGCAGCACGAGGCCGCGCTCGCGCGCCTGCGCGACGGCGCCGTTCACCAGCTCTGGGTCGGGCGTGACGCCGTCCTCGCGCACGAACTCCAGGCCGATCATGGCGCCCGCGCCGCG
This sequence comes from Trueperaceae bacterium, assembly GCA_019429025.1. Lineage (GTDB taxonomy): Bacteria > Deinococcota > Deinococci > Deinococcales > Trueperaceae > JAABTL01. The sequence continues at coordinate 7,859 of JAHYJQ010000008.1, forward strand.
GACGTCCCCGAGGGCCGGGACGCGCTGCCGCAGCGCGTTCATGCGGCCGCGGATCGCCTCGCCGATGGCGGAGGCGCGGTCGAGGAGGCCCTCCTCCTCGATGACCTCGAGGGTCGCGAGCGCGGCGGCGCAGCCGGCGGGGTTGCCGCCGAAGGTGCTGCCGAGCATGCCGGGCCCCACCTTGTCCATGACCTCGGCCTTGCCGACCACGGCCGCCAGCGGCATCCCGCTGGCCAGCGCCTTGGCCGTGCACACGAGGTCGGGCTCCAGGCCGAAGCGGTCGACCGCCCACCAGTGGCCCGTGCGGCCGATGCCGGCCTGGACCTCGTCGTCGATCCACAGCGCGCCGATCCGGTCGGCGTACGCCCGCAGGCCGCGCAGGTAGCGCCCGGGGACGGGGATGAATCCGCCCTCGCCGGCGATCGGCTCCAGCAGGAACGCCGCGACCTCGGTCTCGCCGATCGTCGTCTTGACCAGGTCCTGCAGCTGGGCCAGGTAGGCGTCCGCGACCGCTTCCTCGTCGTGGAGCCCGAAGGGGTTGCGGAACACGTAGGGGAAGGGGGCGCGGTAGATCTCGGCCGCTCGCGGCGCGAAGCCCGCCTTGTAGGGGTTGGCCTTGCCCGTCAGCGAGAGGGCCATGTGGGTGCGCCCGTGGAACGCGTGGGTGAAGGCGACGATGCCCTGACGGCCGGTCGCCACGCGGGCGATCTTGACGGCGTTCTCCACGGCCTCGGCGCCGGAGTTGATGAGGAAGGCCTTCTTCGGCGACGGCCCGGGCGCGATGCGGCCGAGCGCCTCGGCCACCCGGATGTAGCTCTCGTGCATGCCGACCGCGAAGCACAGGTGCTGGAAGCTCCCGACCTGACGCTGGATCGCCTCGACCACCTTGGGGTGGGAGTGGCCGACGTTCATGACGGCGATGCCGACCGACCAGTCGAGGTAGCGCTTGCCGTCGACGTCCCACACGTAGCTGCCCTCGGCGCGCTCGGGGAAGAAGGGGTGGACGCTGTACGCGGCCGGCGCCACGGCGGCCTGGCGGCGGCGACTCAGTTCGGCGTTCTTCATGGCACGACCTCCATTCGAACGCCCCCGATCGGGGGCGCCTTTCGGTTCGATGGCGCAGCGGTTATCGCGCTTGCGCTTCATACGAGTATGCGCCTAATGGCCGTCGGTACGCAAGTGAGCGCGTCGGTGCTCGTGGGCGTAGGCTGGCGCCATGTCGGCCGATCCCGCGACCCAAGTGCCCTCACGCGTGGCCGTGGTCGCGGCCGATCCCGCCCGCGAGGCGGCCGCCGGCGAGCTGGCGCGGCGGCTCGGGCTGCCGCTGCTCGCCGTGGACGCCTGGCGCGCCGGCGCGGGCGGACCGGTCGTCCTGTGGTGGGACGCCGAGGGCCTGGCCCTGCGCGGCACGGCGGCGTCGCGCGCACGCCCCGTGCGGCCCTTGCCGCCGGCGGCCGCCCGCGCCGGGCGTGACCCGCTGCTCCGGGCGGTCGGCCGCTGGACGGACGTGCTCGACGCCACCGCGGGCCTGGGCGGCGACGCCGGGACGCTGGCCGCGGCGGGCCGCGAGGTGACCCTGGTCGAGCGCCAACCCGCCCTGGCGGCGATGCTGGCGGAGGCGCTGCGACGCTGGCGCGCCGACGGCGTCGCGGCGGCCGCCCGGATGCGGCTGGTGGCCGGCGACGCGCGCGACTTCCTCGCCGCGGCGGCGGCGGACGTGGTCTTCCTCGACCCGATGTACCCCGGGCCAACCGGCGGGGGTCGCGCGCGCAAGGCCGAGGGCCCGCACCTGCTGCGCCTGCTCGCTGGTGACGATGGCGACCAGGACGAGCTGCTGGGACTGGCGCGCGCGGCGGCACGCCACCGGGTGGTGGTCAAGCGACCGCTTCACGCGCCGCCCCTGGCGGGCCGGTCGCCCAACGGGGCGCTGCCGGGGAGGACGGTCCGGTACGATCTGTACGCACCGGAGGAGGTCGACCCGTGAACGACGTCTCGCCGCAACCGCCCGTCCGCCGCGTCGCCGTGCTCGGGGCCGGCACGATGGGTGGCGGCATCGCCGCCCTGCTGGCCGAGGCCGGCTTCGCGGTCGTCTTGACCGATCCCGCGCCCGAGGCGGGGGAGCGCGCCCTCGCGCGCATCGCCAAGCGTGCGCCCGGGGCGAACGTCACCTTCGTCGCCACGCCGGAGGAGGCCGCTGTCGCGGCAGACCTGGCGATCGAGGCCGCGCCGGAGCGGCTCGACGTCAAGCTCGACCTGTTCCGCCGGCTCGACGGCGCGGCGCCCCCGCACGCGGTGTTGGCCAGCAACACCAGCCAGCTCTCCATCACGGCGCTCGCGGCGGCGACGTCGCGGCCCGCCCAGGTGTGCGGCATGCACTGGTTCAACCCGCCGGAGCGCATGCACCTGGTCGAGAACGTGCGGGGCCTGGCCAGCAGCGACGCCACGATGGCGACCGTGCGCGCGGTCGCCGAGGCGTGCGGCAAGACGGTCGTCGAGGTGGCCGATCGCCAGGGCTTCGTCAGCACCCGGATCCTGGCGGCCAACCTCATCGAGGCGATGCGCATGTACGAGGAGGGGGTCGCGTCCGCCAGCGACATCGACGCGGCCGTCAAGCTCGGCCTGAACCATCCGATGGGCCCGCTCGAGCTCGCCGACTACGTCGGCCTCGACGTCATGCTGGCGATCGCCGAGTCGCTGACCGACGCCCTGGGCGAGCGCTTCCGGCCGCCTCAGGGGCTGCGCAAGCGGGTGGACGCCGGGTACCTCGGGCGCAAGACGGGACGCGGGTACCACGAGTACCCACCGCGCGACGCGTGATCCGCAGGCGGGCCACACGGTAGAGCGGTGTCGCGAAGGGGCGACACCGCTCTACACGAGTGCTGGCTGGCCCTCAGGGATTCGAACCCCGACCGACTGGACCAAAACCAGTTGTCCTGCCATTAGACGAAGGGCCAGCGCCCGCGGGGGGGTCCCCGCAGCGCCGATGATACGGAGGCGGCGGCGGCGAGGTCAAACGTCAGGAGCGGCGTCGCCGGAAGGCGACGCCGCTCCTCGCACCCGTTGGCTGGCCCTCAGGGATTCGAACCCCGACCGAGCGGACCAGAACCGCTTGTCCTGCCATTAGACGAAGGGCCAACGCAGGCGCCCATCAGGCTAGCCGGCGCGGGCGGTCCGGGTCAAGGCGTCGCGATCCGTTCCGTGCCGCCGAGCGTTCGGCGGTGCGCTCGGCCGCACGCGGGCGGAACCGCGGCTGCCGGGGCCTGGACGACGGTGGCGGCTCCGTGATAGCCTCCCTGGGCTCCGGCGGCGTTCACGTCGCCCGCAACCCACGATGGAGAGGTGCCGGAGTGGTTGAACGGGACGGTCTCGAAAACCGTTGTATCGCTTTGCGGTACCGTGGGTTCGAATCCCACCCTCTCCGCCATTCCTTCCGCCCGGGCCGACCAGGTCCGGGCGCTCGTTCGTCCAACCGTCGGGGCCGGCCGCGCGCCGGTGCGCGGCGGCGCCGGCCGGTCGCCCGACCGGCGACCCACGGAGGAGGCCGTCGACCATGCCGCTGACCCTCGTCGATCACCCACTGGTGCAGCACAAGCTGTCGGTGTTGCGCGACCACCGCACCACCGTTCGCGACTTCCGGGCCCTGTGCACCGAGATCAGCGCCCTCATGGCCTACGAGGCCATGCGTGACCTGCCGCTCGAGGACGTCACGGTCGAGACGCCGGTCGCCGTCGCCACGGCGCGGCGCCTCGCCGGCAAGAAGCTGGCCGTGGTGGCCATCCTGCGCGCCGGCCTGATCATGGCCGACGGCATCCTCGGGCTGGTGCCCAGCGCGCGCGTGGGCCACATCGGTCTCTACCGCGACGAGGACACGCTGAAGCCCGTCCAGTACTTCGTCAAGTTGCCCGGCGACATCGCGGACCGCGACGTGTTCGTCCTCGACCCGATGCTGGCCACCGGCGGCTCGGCCGTGGCGGCCCTGACGCTGTTGCGCGAGCGCGGGGTCGCGCACCCGCGGCTGCTGTGCATCATCGGCGCGCCCGAGGGGGTGGCCGCCGTGCAGGCCGCCCACCCCGACGTCGAGATCATCCTCGCCGCCCTCGACGAGCGGCTGGACGAGCGCGGCTTCATCGTCCCCGGGCTCGGCGACGCCGGTGACCGCATCTACGGCACCCGATGACGCCCGACCGTTCGCGCCGGCACGGCCGGCGCCGCCGGTGTGGCGTACATCGCTCATGTCGGGGCGTGCCGCCTCGGTACACTGACGCGTGGCTCCCGAACTCCTGACCCACGCGCCGCTCGTCCTCGCCACCTTCGCCGTGGCGGCGGGCCTCGTGGCGGCGTTCGTCCCCCGCGTGCGCGACTTCGCCCACCGCATCGGCGCCGTCCAACGCGGCGGCGGCCAGCACGGCAACGGCACGCGCGTCCACCGCGGCAGCCTGCCCAACATCGGCGGCCTGGCGATCTTCGCGGGCTTCCTCGTCGCCGTCCTGGTCGGCAGCATCGTGGCGCCGCAGGCGGTCGCGGCCTACCGCGTCGAGCTGCTGGCGATCGTTCTGGGCGGCACGCTGATGATGCTCGTGGGCCTGATCGACGACCTGTACGAGGTCTCGCCGGCGCTGCGGCTGGCGACCCAGGTCGCGGCCGCCGGCATCCTGGTGGTCAACGGCATCACCATCGACTTCGTCACCAACTACTTCGGCGCGACGCCGTTCCTCTTCGTGCCGCAGACGTTCGCCGTGCTGCTGACGGTCGTGTGGGTCGTCGGGTTCGTCAACGCCTTCAACTTCATCGACGGACTCGACGGGCTGTCGTCCGGGATCGCCGCCATCGCCAGCCTCAGCCTGCTCGCGGTCGCGCTGCAGTTCCCCGACCGCGGCGTCTCCGTCCTCCTGCTGGCGGCGGTCGCGGGCAGCGCCCTCGGGTTCCTGCGCCACAACTCGAATCCGGCGACGATCCACATGGGCGATTCCGGCGCCTACTTCCTCGGCTTCCTCCTCGCGGCGGTGTCGGTGCTCGGCGCCCTCAAGGTCACCGCCGCCGTGACCGTCGTGGCGCCGATCCTCGTCCTCGCGCTCCCCGTCGTCAACATCACCCAGGTCACGCTGCGCCGCCTGCGCCGCGGGCACGACCCGACGCTGGCCGCCAACGACCACCTGCACGACCTGCTGCGCGTCCGCTCGGGCAGCCCCCGGGTCGCCGTCTACACGCTGTGGGCCGCCGCCCTGGCCTGCGGGGTCCTCGGCATGCTCGTCTCCGCCACGCCGGTGTGGCTGGTGATGACGACGATCGTCGGCTCCGTGGCGCTGCTCGTCGGCGTGACGTGGCTGCGGTGGCGCGAGGTCCAGCGCACCGAGGCGCTGCAGCAGGGCGCGTGACCGGCGGGGCCGGCACGGCCACCGTCGTCGTCGCCTTCGGCACCCGACCGGAGGCCTCCAAGCTGGCGCCGGTGGTGCAGGCGCTCGAGGCTCACCCCGCGCTGCGCCCGCGGCTGCTGGTCACGGGACAGCAGCGCACCCAACTCGACCGCATGCTGACGATCTTCGGCCTGCGGGCGGACGTCGACCTCGACGTGATGACCGAGCGGCAGACGCTCCCCGAGCTGCTGGCGCGCATCGTCCCGGCCGCGGCCGAGCGCCTGCGGTCGCTCGCACCGGACTACGTCCTCGTGCACGGCGACACGCTGACCACCTTCGCCGTTGCGCTCGCCGCCTTCTACGAGGACCTGCCGGTGGGGCACGTCGAGGCCGGGCTGCGAAGCCACGACCTGCGCCAGCCCTATCCGGAGGAGGCCAACCGCCGGCTCACCGACGTGCTCACCGACCTCGACCTGCCGCCGACGCCGCTGGCTCGCCGCCACCTGCTGGCCGAGGGCAAGCCGGCCGACCGGATGGTGGTCACCGGCAACACCGCCGTCGACGCCGTGCGCTGGGCGGTGGGCCGCGCGGTCCTGCCACCGCACGTGCCGGCGCGCGTGCCGCTCGTCGCGGTCACCCTCCACCGGCGCGAGAACCTGCCGCGCATGGCGGGGCTCGCCGCGGCGCTCGCCGAGGTCGCGCGGGCGCACGCCGATCACCACTTCGTGTGGCCGCTCCACCGCAACCCCGCCGTCCGCGACGCGGTGCGGCCGGTGCTCGGGCGCCTGCCGAACGTCGCGCTGGAGGACGACTGGGACTACCTGGCGATGCTCGCGCTCCTGCGCGCCGCCCGCCTCGTGATCACCGACAGCGGCGGCCTGCAGGAGGAGGGGGCCGCGCTCGGCACGCCGGTCGCCGTCGTCCGGGAGGTCACGGAGCGGCCGGAGGGGGTCGCTGCCGGCGCCGTCCGGCTCGTCGGCAGCGACCCGGCCACGCTGGCGGGGCGGCTGCGCTCGCTCCTCGCCGACGACGCCGCGCTGGCCGCGATGCGCGGCGCCCCCAATCCCTTCGGCGACGGCCATGCCGGCGAGCGCGTGGCGGCGGCCGTCGCCTGGCGGCTCGGCGCGGGTCCGAGGCCGGCCGACTGGGAGCCCGGCGCGTGATCGCGGGCGACCACCGCCTCCGCTCGCGGCGGCCGCTTCCCGGCGCGGAGCGCGATGGCGACGGGTACCTGCTCCGTTGGCACGGGTGCGGCGTCATGGGCGTGGTCAACGTGACGCCCGACAGCTTCTCCGATGGCGGTCGCCATCTCGCGCCCGCGGCGGCGGTCGCGGCGGCCCGTGCGCAGTGGTCGGCGGGCGCCGACTGGATCGACGTGGGCGGCGTGTCGACGCGCCCCGGCGCGGACCCGGTCGCGGCGGAGGCGGAGGCCGACCGGGTCGTCCCCGTCGTGCGGGCGTTGCGCGCGGCGGAGCCCGGGGCGAGGATCTCCGTCGACACCTCGGACGCGGGCGTCGCGCGGGCCGCCGTGGAGGCCGGCGCATCCCTCGTCAACGACGTCCGCGGCCTGCGCGATGCGGCGCTGCGCGCCGCGTGCGCGGAGCTCGGCGTCCCCGCCGTCGTGTCGCACCTGCGCGGCGAGCCCGCGACGATGCAGGACGCGCCGGCCTTCGACGACGTCGTCGCCGAGGTCGCGGCGGAGCTGCGGGCCGCCCGCGCCCTCGCACTCGCCGATGGCGTCCCGGACGTCGTCCTCGATCCGGGCCTCGGTTTCGGCAAGACGACGGCGCACAACCGCGCGTTGCTGCGCGCCACGGCCGGCCTGGCGGCCCTCGGCGGCCCACTGCTGGTGGGCGCGTCGCGCAAGCGCAGCCTCGGCGAGGTGGTGGGCGAGCCGGTGCCGGAGCGGCGCGACGCGGCCTCGGTGGCCGCCCACCTCTACGCCGCCGCCCGCGGCGCCGCGTTGGTCCGCGTCCACGACGTGCCCGCCCACGTCCAGGCGCTGCGGATCTGGAGGTGGTTGGGTGGCTAGGATCGTCCTGCAGGGGCTTCGCTTTCACGCGTACCACGGCGTCCACCCGGAGGAGCTGCGTTTCGGCGCGCCGTTCGTCGTCGATCTCGAGCTCGAGCTCGACCTGCCCGAGGTCGACGAGCTCGCACGGACGGTCGACTACGGTCGCGTCTACGCCCGCGTGGCCGCCATCGTCACCGGCGAGCGACACCGGCTGATCGAGGCGCTCGCGCATCGCCTGGCCCGCGACGTCCTCGCCCAGGAGCCGCTCGTCTCCGCGGTCAAGGTGCGGGTGCACAAACCCCACGCGCCTCTGCCGGGGGTGGTCGGCGACGTCTTCGTCGAGGTCGAACACGCCCGCTGAGGGCCCCCGCCGCGAAGCGCCGCTGGCGCACGTGGCGCTCGGCGCGAACCTCGGCGACCCGCTCGCAGCGCTGATCGCGGCAGCGACCGCGCTCGCCCGCTTGGGCGAGCTCGTCGCCCTGTCATCGGCGTGGCGCACGGCGCCCGTCGGCGGACCCCCGGGGCAGCCCGCCTACCGCAACGCCGTGGCGCTGTGGCGCCCCGCGCCGCCGTGGCGCCGCCCGGCGGCGGCGCTGGCTGCGATGCTGGCGGTCGAGCGCGCGCTGGGTCGCGAGCGCCGCGAACGCTGGGGACCGCGCCGGATCGACCTCGACCTGCTCGCGTGGGACGCCGGCGAGATGGGTCCCAGCCGGCGTGCGCCCGGCGACCGTGCGGCGCGGCCCGAGCTGCCGCATCCCAGGGCGCTCGAACGGGCGTTCGTGCTGCTGCCGTGGGCCGAGGTCGCGCCAGGCTGGGTGCACCCCGACGCCGGGCGGTCGCTGGCCGACCTGGCCGGCGTGGTCGATCGCTCGGGCGCTCGGGCCCTCGGCGCGGACGAGGGTGTCGGCGAGGACGCGCGCTGGGCGGCGGCCCGCGGGCGGCTCGTCGGCCCCTGGTAGACTCCCGGCGTGCGCGTCCTCGCCATCGCCGATCCGCACCTCTCCGGCGCGCAGCCCAAGCCCATGGACATCTTCGGCCCGGGTTGGGCGGGCCACCCGCGGGCGTTCTTCGACGGCTGGCGGCGGGTGGTGCGCGATGACGACCTCGTCCTCGTCGCGGGCGACGTCTCGTGGGCCATGCGGCTGGAAGACGCTCGCGTCGACCTCGAGGCGATCGCCGACCTGCCGGGCACCAAGGTCATCCTGCGCGGCAACCACGACTACTGGTGGCCGTCGCTCAAGAAGCTGCGCGCCGCCTTGCCGCCGCGCATGCACGTCGTGCAGAACGACGCCGTCCGCATCGGCGACGTGGTCGTCGGCGGGACCCGCGGGTGGATCTGCCCCGGCAGCCCTGGCTTCGGTGAGCACGACCAGCGGGTCTACGAGCGCGAGGCGCAGCGGCTGTCGCTGTCGCTCGCGGCGATGGCGGCGCTGGGCGACGGTTACCGCGTCGTCATGCTGCACTTCCCGCCGGCGAACGCGCGTGGCGAGCCGTCGGCGTTCACCGAGGCACTGCGCGCGGCCGCTCCCCACGCGCTGGTCTTCGGTCACGTGCACGGCGACGCACCGGTCGCCACGCCGCAGCTCCCGGGCACCGAGGTCGCGTTCGTGGCGGCCGACCGCGTCGGCTTCGAGCCGGTGGTGTTGGCTGGCTACCCGCCCGCCGGCGCCGCCGAGGGTCCCTGCTAGACTCGCCGGCGACGGCCACGACGGCCGCGTTCAGGAGCCCTCATGGACCACCCGCTTCAGCCTGTGCACCCCACCGTCGCCGGGGCGATCCGGTGATCGCGCTCGGCCTCGACCTGGGGGGCACCAAGATCGCCGCGGCCGTCGTCCGCGATGGGCAGATCCTCGACCGCGGCCGCCTGGAGACGCCGCAGACGGGCTTCGCCGACGTGCTCGAGGCGCTCGTCGCGGCGGCCCGGCCGCTGCTCGCTGCCCATCCGGAGGTGCCCGTCGTCGGCATCGGTTGCCCCGGGCCGCTCGACTTCGAGCGCGGCCGCGTCCGCTTCGCGCCCAACATCGCCGGCATGGAGGACGCCCCCTTGGTGGCGGCGCTCGAGGAGCGCCTGCGGCTGCCGGTCGTGCTCGAGAACGACGCCAACGCCGCCGGGTACGCGGAGCATCGGTTCGGGGCCGCCCGCGACCTCGAGAGCAGCATGTACGTCACCTTGTCGACCGGCATCGGCGGCGGGGTCTTCGTCGGTGACGAGGTCCTGCGCGGCGCGCACGGCCTGGCGGGGGAGATCGGGCACATGGTCCTGCTGCCGGGCGGACCCACGGGCGGCGACGGCCACCCCGGCACCTGGGAGGCGCTGGCGGCGGGCCGTGCGATCGCGCGCGACGCCAGCTACGTGTTCTCGCGGCCCGTGACGACGGAGGAGGCGTTCTCCCTCGCGCGTGCCGGGGATCGGCACGCGCTGGCGATCGTCGATCAGGCTGCCCGCTTCACGGGCCTGGCGCTGGGCAACCTGGTCAAGGTCGTGGACCCGGCCGGGTTCGTCCTCGGCGGCGGCATGACGGCCGTGGGCGAGTTCTACCTGGGTCGCGTCCGTGCGGCGCTGGCGGCGGCGCTCGCCGGCTACCCGATGGTCGAGGTGCGGGTCGCCGAGTTCGGCGGCGACGCGGGCGTCGTCGGGGCGGCGGCGGTCGCGGACCACGTGTTCGGCGGCCGGGCCGCGGGCGGCGGTACGTGAGCGCGGAGACCCTGGGCCTGCTCCTCGCAGCGGCGGGCATCTTCGCGCTGCGGATCCTCGACGTGTCGATCGGCACGTTGCGCATCGCCTTCCTGGTGCGCGGCCGGCGCGCGATCGCCGGAGGCCTGAGCTTCTTCGAGTCGCTCGTGTGGCTGACCGCCGCGGCTCAGGTCATCACCAGCCTCGACGCGCCCATCAAGTTCGTGGCGTACGCCGCGGGCTACGCCACGGGGACCGTGCTGGGGGTGTCGATCGAACGCTGGATCGGCGCCGGCGACACGCTGCTGCGGGTGGTCACCCCGGTGGGCAGCCCGCCGGTCGAGAAGCCGCTGCGCGACGCCGGCTACTTCGTCACCTCGCTCAACGCGCAGGGTCGCGACGGCGACGTCCGCGTGCTCTTCACCGTGCTCTCCCGGCGCAAGGTGCCCGCCGCGCTGCGCATCGTGCGCCAGACGAGCCCGAACGCTTACGTCACGCTGGAGGCCACGACCCCGGCGCGCGCCTCGTCGATCGGCGCCTCCCACGTGCGCAAGTAGGCCTCGCATGGGATCCGGCCTCCCGCCACCGGCTTCGGTGGCCCATCGTCCGCCGTCGACATCTTCCCGGGTCAGCCGAGCCCCAGGCGCGCGAGCCTGCCCTCGCCGTCGCTCCACGCCGCGACCGGCCGACCCAGCGCGTTCTCGGCGGCGGCGGCGACGGCCGGGTCGGCGCGCAGGTCGGCGGCGTGGACGAGGACCGGCCGCGGCGCCGGCAGCCACCCACGCCCCTCACGGGCCCGCGCCACGCTGGGGGCGAGGAGCCAGTCCTCTGCCCAGGCACGCTTCACGGCGATGAGCGCAGGCCGGCCGCGGCCGGCCACGACGCCGGGCGTCCCTGGCCTGCGCACGGTCACCCTCGGCGGCAGGCCGCTGAGGGCGTCGTAGAAGGTGTCGACGACGGCGTCGAGCAGGGCGTGACCGCGGACCCAGGCGGCGGCCGTCGGCAGCAACTCCTCGACGTCGTCCTCGTCGGGGTCGCGCGGGTCGAGGTCCGCGAGCAGCGCCGCGATGCGCTCCGGTAGGTTGTTCCAGCGGTAGAAGTCGGCCTCGACCTGCGCCGGGACGAGGGCCATCGGCGTGACGGGCACCCCGAGCGCCTCCGCCCGGCGGAGCCAGGTGAGTTCGGAGGCATCATCCACGGCCTCGTGGGGGCCGTCCGTGGCGACGGTGGGTTCGGGGGGGCGACCTGCGGGCACCCGGCCAGTGTAGCCGCCGAGGCGCGAAAGCGCGTCCCATGGCGCACTCAGGCCGGCGTGATAGCCTCGCCACGATGGCGGATCGGGTGACGAGGGGCTCCTGGGCTCGGCAGGGCGCGTGCTCGCTTGGGCGCGCGTGCTCGTGCGCCGGTCCGCGTTCCGGCGCGGCCCGCGTCTGGGTCCTGGCCCTCGTCCTGCTGGCGCTCGTCGGCCTCGGCGGCTGGCAGGCCGCGGGCCTGCTCGTCGGCGAGGAGGTGCGGGTGCCTGCCGTCGCCGGCCTCGACTACGAGGAGGCGGTGGCGCGCCTGCACGACGTCGGCCTGGCGCCCCATCCGTACGCGGAACTCGATGCCCGTGCGCGTGCCAACGAGGTGCTGTCGCAGTCGCCGGCTGCCGGCCAAGCGGTGCGGCCGGGGCGCGTCGTGGCGCTCGGCGTGAACGCGGTGCCGGAAGTGCGGATCGCGCCCGACCTGGTCGGCCTGCGGGAGGCCGACGCCGTCGTCCGGGCGGGGGCCGTCGGCGCCGTCGTGGGGCGCGTCGTCTACGTGCACGCCGAACGGCCGGTGGGGACCGTGGTCAGGCAGGAGCCCGCCGCCGGTGTGACGTTGGCGGAGGGCCAGGACATCGCCGTGTCGGTCAGTCGTGGTGCCGTGGACGTCCCGTTCGCGTTGCCCGACCTCCGGGGTCAGCCGATCGAGGTCGCCGAGGCGGCGCTCGCCAACCTGGGCGTCCGGCACGTCGAGCGGGTGGCCGCCGCCGTCAGCTTCGACCGTGCGGGCGCCGTCACCGACCAGCGTCCCGCGGCGGGCAGCGAGGTGCTGGCGGCCACGCCGGTCACCCTCGTGTACGCGGTGGAGGGAACGCGCGTGGTGCAGGTTCCGGACCTGACCGGGCTCCCCCTGTGGCGCGCGCAGTTGGCGCTGCGGGCGGCCCGGCTCGAACTCGGAGCGGTCCGGCGCATCGAGGACGCGGCCCTGCCCGACGGCGTGGTCGAGGCGACGCCGGGGGGCTACACGCTCGTCGGCAGCCCGATCGCCGTCGTCGTCAACGGTTCCGGTGGGCAGCTCGAACTCGACGGTTACGACGGGCTGCTGTGGCCGGGTGAGCTCGACTGGCCGAGCGAGACGGGTCGCCCGCCGGCCTTCGGCGGGCCCGCCGAAGGTGCCGCCCGCGGGACCACGAGCGGGCCCGCCGGCGGGGGCGTGCCGCTACCCGGCGTGCCCGCGCCCGAGGTCGCCGAACCGGAGGTCCCCGCGCCGGGCACGGCCCGGACCGAGGCGGACGGCAGCCGCATCATCCCCTTCCGCTTCGACCCGTCGTCGGTGGGCATCGCCAGTTTGGCGCGCGAGGCGTACGGCCTGAGGCTGGTCATCTCGGACGACGAAGGTGAGCGGGTGGCGTTCGACCGTCAACTCGCGGCCGGGGAGCGGGTCGAGATCTCCGTGCGCGTGGTCGGCGACGAGGCGATGCTGCAGACCTTCATCAACGGGTCGTTCTTCCAGGCCTGGCGCCCCTAGCCCCGTCGGGGCCCCCGGCGGCTGGGCGCCCGTCGCGTGAGTCAGTTCGCGTCGCCGCGGTCGCCGCGCCGCGTAGACTGCGACAGGTTCCTGTCGAGGCGTCGCGATCGCCGACCCACCCGAAGGAGGAGACGTGCACGAACCCGATATCGCGCCGCTCGCGCGGCGGCTCGCCGAGGAGAACAACGTCGACTGGCGCCGGCTTGCGGGCACGGGTGAGGACGGTCGGGTGGTCGAACGCGACGTCCTGGGCTATCTCGCCCGCGTCATGGCCGGGGAGGAGGCCGTCGACCCGACGCCGGAACCGGTGCCGGAGGGCATGGCGGCGTGGCCCGCCGACGACGTCGGTAGGTACGGCACGGGCGACGAGGACGTCGACGAGCCGACGTCGCCCCCGACGCTCGACGACGACCTGTTCCTGTTCGAGGCCCCCGCACCCGCGGAAGCCGGTGACGCGGACGACGCGCTGTTCGTCGGCGCGGACGTCGACGAGCCGTACCGGGAGGCGGTCGCGCGGGAAGCGGGCGTTCCCGAGGAGGACGGCCACGTCATCGAGACGCCGGGCGCCGGTGAGGGCGAGGCCGACGACGGCGTCTGGCTCGTCGGCGACGACGGGGCCGAAGGCGACGAGGCGGGGGAATGGGCGGCCGAGCCGCGGGCGCCGGGCGTCGCCGCGGCGGCCGAGCCGGACGACGGCGACGTGATGCGGCTCGACGAGCTCCCCGACCTGACCGGGTTCGACGACGAGATGGACGCCCATGCCAGCGACGACCAGGGTGCGCGGTTGGCAGGTGGGCGCGATGCGCTCGAGCTCCCCGACCTCTTCTCGGACGAGCGCGACGCACACGACGACGCGACCGCGGCGCACGACGCCCTCGCGCTGGAGGCAGACGACGTGCCGGGCGGGTGGGACGCCGGGGCCGCGGCCGACGATCTGCTGGCGTCCCCTGTCGCAGCGTCCCCGGCGCCCGAGGCGGCGGCGGTGCCCGCGGTGGCGGGCGCCGTGCGCGGGGACGGCGAGCTGGCGGCTGCTCCTGGACCGGCGCAGCCCGCGATGGCCGTCTCCCTCGTGCGCCACGGTCAGTTGTGGCGCCGGCGGATCGACGATCGGGTCGTGCGGCAGGTGGCGTCGGACGCCGCCGCGGCCCTCGACGTGGCCCCCACGACGGTGGTCCTGCTGTTGCTGGCCAGGGCGGCCAGCCGTGCCGGCGTCGCCGATGGCTCGGTCGACGCGTGGCGCTGGCGCCGTGACGGCGCCGACAGGCTCCCGATCGATCCGGATGCGGCGGTGCGCGAAGCCGCTCGGCGCATCGAGGTGCGCGGGGAGCGTGACGACGCGCCGCCGGCCAGCCTCGTCGTGGCGGACCTGGGCAGCCTGGACGTCGACGAGGCGGTCCTCCACCTCGACGCGCCCGTCCTGGCGCTGGGGCGCTCTTCCGCCGACGGGGCCTGGCTCAGTCTCTCCGGGGACGACCTCGACGCCGGCGCGGCGTCCGGCCTGGCTCGGATCGCCGAGCTCCTAGGTTCGCCGGTCCGCCTGTTGCTGTGATGCTCGGCGCCCGCTGAGGATCGGCCGACGCGGGCGCGGGTTCGAGCGGGAGCAGCAGCCACATCGCCGGGTACGCCAGGGCGGTGATCCCGAGCGACGGCAGCAGGCTGAACAGCCACAGGCCGCGCACGACGTTCGCCCGGGTCCCGACGAAGTCGGCGATGCCGGCGCAGACGCCGCCGAAAACGCGTCGCCGGCTGCGCATCAGGGGCGCGGTGGCGCCGAGCGGCCGCCGAGCGCGCCGCTGCTCGTGCCGCAGGGGATCGCTGGACCCCGAGGGCGCCTGGCCGCGCGGAGTCACGCCGCCGCCTGCGTCAGCCAGGGCCAGCGCGGGGCGATCGCGGCGTCCGTGAGGGCGGCGTGCACGGTCGCCTCGAGCGCGCGCACGTCGGTGCCGCCGAAGTGGTCGGGTACGACCGCGAGGTGGCGCAAGGCCTTGGCGTAGTTCCTGCGACCGCCGCGCGCCGAACCCATCGACCGCGCCTTGTGCAGCGCCGCGCACAGGAGGATCACCCCGGCGGCCCAAGCGCGCGGCGTGCCCTCGGCGGCGAGCCACCATGGCTCGAGCGACTCGTGGGCGTCCCAGAAGCGGCCCGCCTCGAAGTGGCCGATCGTCGTGCTCCAGGTGGGGTCGCGAGCGATGTCGGTCATCGTCGTCAGGTTAGCCCGGCGCGCGGCGAGAGATCGTGCGGTGGCGCGGTGTGCGGCCTCCGCGCGGGCGCGGTACATTACGGGCCATATGGCCAAGGTTCCCCACCGCGTCGTCGTTGCCGTCAGCGGCGGCTCGGGCATGCCCTATGCCGTCGACCTGCTCGAGGCGCTGACGCGGGTCGCGGGCGTCGAGACCCACTTGGTGGTCACCGCGGGCGCCAAGCTCGTGTGGCCGACCGAGATCGACCTCGCGCTTGCCGACCTGCTGGCGCTGGCCGACGTCGTGCACAAGGACGGCGACCTGGGCGCGTCGATCGCGTCCGGCAGCTTCCGCGCGCACGGCATGGTGGTCGTGCCGTGCTCGGCGGGCACACTCGCCAAGGTGGCCCAGGGCCTCACCGACAACCTCGTGGCGCGCGCCGCCCACGTCTGCCTCAAGGAGCGTCGGCCACTCGTCCTGACCGTCCGCGAGGCGCCGTACCCCAGGCCGATGCTCCTCAACATGCTGGCGGCCCACGACGCGGGCGCCACCGTGCTGCCGGCGTCCCCGGGCTTCTACCATCGGCCCGGCTCGGTCGCCGAGCTCGTGGCCGGCATCACCGCCCGCACCCTGGACCTGCTCGGGCTCGAGCATCGTCATGCCCCGCGGTGGCGTGATGACGACTGACCGCGTCGCTGGCCTCGTGCCGGCCGCGGGTAGCGGCGACCGACTGGGGCGGGGCCCCAAGGCGTTCGTCGAGCTCGCCGGCACGCCGATGCTGGCGTGGACGGTCGCCGCGCTGTCGCCGTGGGTCGACGAGCTCGCCGTCGCCGTCGCCGAGCCCGACCTGCCGCGGGCGAGCGCGCTGCTCGCGCCCTGGTCGGCGCGCGTCGACCTGCGCCTCATCGCCGGCGGGCCCACCCGGCAGGCGACGGTGCGCCGGCTGCTGGAAGCGGTCGATGCCGAGGTGGTGGTGGTTCACGATGCGGCGCGTCCGTTCCTCGATGCCGCCACCGTTCGTGCCGTGATCGCCGCCGCCGTGGCGTACGGCGCCTGCTCGGTCGGCCAGCCGCTCGCCGACAGCCTGGTGCGGGTCGCCGACGGCGGACCCGTCGACCGCACCAGCGTGCGTGCGGTGCAGACGCCGCAGGCGTTCCGACGTGGCGTGTTGGCCCTCGCGCACGCCGAGGCCGCACGCAGCGCGGCCTCGGCGACCGACGACGCCGGCCTCGTGTGGCGGATGGGTCACCAGGTGGCCTGGGTCGACGGCGGCGGTCATCTGTTCAAGGTGACGACCGCGAGCGATCTCGCGCTGGCCGAGGCGGTCGTCGCGGCCGGCGCGTTCGGGGTGTCGGTCCCCACCGTCACCGGCGCATGAGCGGACCCGCGGCCCGCGGCCCCGGCGGCGTGCGCGAGGCGGCGCCCGCCAAGCTGAACCTCGGCCTCCGCGTCCTCGGTCGCCGTGGCGACGGTTTCCACGACCTCGACTCGCTGTTCGTGCACCTCGATCTCGCCGACACCGTGGCCGTGCGGGTCGCGTCCGACGCCGGCGCCGCCGCCGATCGGCACGCGGCGTCCGAGGTGACGCCCGCCGGTGACCGGTTGCTGCGGGCCCCGTCCGGCGACGCGTGGCTGGACGACCGGCCGCTGACGCTCGGGCCCGACAACCTCGTCCTGCGTGCGGTCGCCAGGTACCGGCTGGCGGCCGCGGCCACGGGCGTCGTGGTGCCGCCGCTGGAGCTCGAGCTCGTCAAGCGCATCCCGTGGGGCGCCGGCCTGGCCGGCGGATCGGCCGACGCCGCGGCGACGCTGCGGGCCATGGCCGCGGCGTGGCCCGCGCGCGTCGAGCTGCCGGCCCTCGGCGAGTCGCTCGGATCCGACGTGCCCTTCTGCCTCTCGGGCGCCGGCGCGGCCCGCGTCGGCGGACGCGGTGAACGCGTCGTGGCGGCCGCGGTCCCGCCGCTCGACCTCGTGCTCGTCTACCCGGGCGCCGAGGTGTCCGCGGGCGCCGCCTTCGGCTGGTGGGCCGTCGACCGGGTCGACGTGCCGCCGCCGGACGAGGAGGCCCTGCGCGCCGGCAGGCGGGTACCCCTGCACAACGCCCTGGAGCCCGCCGTGGCGGCGCGCGTGCCCGCGGTGCGGGACGCCCTCGCGGAGCTCCGCGCTCTGGGCATGGGCCCGGTCGCCATGAGCGGGTCGGGTTCGACCTGCTTCGCGTGGGCGGCGGACGCGGCATCCGCGTCACGGGCGGCACGCGACCTCAGCCAGCGGCGGCCCGAGTGGTGGGTGCGCGCCGTCCGCAGCGCGTGCGCCGCCAGCGGCGGGTAGGCGCGCCGGCGCGCCTACGCCGGCGGTGTCACAGCGGCGCGAAGTCCTGGCGGACCGACACCGGCCGCCCGCTCTCGGCGCTGGCATAGCTGGCCAGCACGAGACGCACGGCCTCGCGGCCGTCCTCGCCGGTGCAGGCGACCTCGCGCTCCCCGCGCAGCGCCGCGAGGAAGGCGAGGACGTGGCGCGCGTGGGCGGAGACGCCGGCGAAGCGGTGCTCGCTGACGTCGGTGTCGCCCCAGGTCGTGCCCGGCGAGGTGCGGTGCGCGTGGCGCACCACGGGCACGCCCGTGCGGTTGGTGTACTCGAAGGTGCCCTCGCTGCCGTAGAGCCACCAGCCCTCCTCCCAGCCGGTGGCGGTCCAGGCGACCTCGACGGTGCCGATGGCGCCGCTCGCGAACGCGAGCGAGACGTGCCCGGTGTCCTCGACCTCGACGTCGAACTTGCGGTGGGCCACGCGCGCGAACACCTCGGCGACGTCGCCGCCGAGGTAGCGCGCCAGGTCCATCAGGTGGCAGCCGTTGTCCAACAGGGTGCCGCCGCCCGCGAGGGCGCGGGTGGCGAACGACGGCTTCACCTCGCGCGCCCCGGCCCAGTCGTGGGCCTGGCGCAGGCGCACGTGCGTCAGCGTGCCGAGATCGCCGGCCGCCAGCATGCGTTGCGCGAGATCACCCGCCGCGTGGGAGCGCAGCTGGTGGTTGACCATGAGGACGACACCCGCGCGGCGGCAGGCGGCGATCATGGCGTCCGCCTGCTCCAGGTCGAGGGCGATGGGCTTCTCGCACAGGACGTGGACGCCCGCCTCGGCCGCGGCCAGGGTCGCGGGGTGGTGCACGGCGGTGGGCGCGCAGATCGACACGGCGTCGAGGTCCTCGGCGGCCAACAGGTCGTGGTAGTCGGCGTAGGTGCGGGTCACGCCCCAGGCCCCGGCGCGGGCCGCCAGGGTGGGCGCGTGCACGTCGGCCAGGGCGACGACGTCGGCGCCCGCTGCGAGGTAGCCCTCGCGGTGCAGGCCGGCGATCCCGCCGACACCGATGATGCCGACGCGCGGCGGGCGGTTCACGCCGGCCTCGCGGGGTGCCGTGCGGGGATCAGATGTGCTCCTTCGTGGGGTTGGGCACCGGCTCGAGCTCGCGGCTCTGGAAGCACTTCGAGGCGTCCATGGTGACCCGGCGGCGCGCCCACGCCGCCGCGTTGGCGACGATGCGCCGGACCAGGGGGTGGTGGTAGGTCGGGAAGGTCTCGTGCCCGGGTCGGAAGTAGACGACCTGGCCGTGCCCGCGGCGCCAGGTGCAGAGGCTGCGGAACACCTCGCCGCCCTGGAACCAGCTGATCATCAGCAGCTCGTCGGGCGTGGGGACGTCGAAGCGCTCCCCGTACATCTCCTCCTGCTCGAGCTCGAAGTAGGCGGGGACGCCCTCGAGGATCGGGTGCGAGGGCTGCAGGTTCCACAGCCGCTCCTTCTCGTCCGCCTCGCGCCAGAGCAGCGAGGCGTGGCTGCCGAGCACCCGCTTGAACGGCTTGGAGAAGTGCCCCGAATGCAGCACCACGAGCCCCATGCCCTGCAAGACGGCCTCGTGGACCTTGGCGGCCCAGGCGTCGCTCACCTCGGCGTGGGCCTTGTGACCCCACCAGAAGAGCACGTCGGTGTCGGAGAGCAGCTCGTCGGAGAGCCCGTGATCCGGTTGCCGCAGGGTCGCCGTGCGCACCAGCGCGTCAGGGTGTCGCTCGAGGACGGCGCCCTTGAGCGCGCCGTGGATGCCGTCGGGGTAGATCCGCCCGACGACCTCGTGCTCGAGCTCGTGGAGGTACTCGTTCCAGATGGTGACCTTGAGCGGCGCCATGGCGGGAGTCTACCGCCGCGGCGGTAGGGCGCTGGGCCCCGTGGGCTCGTCGGGGTGCGGGCGCCTCGCTGGGCCCCCGCGCCTCGACGAGCACCGGCTATCCCGTGACGGCGCCCTCCGACGCGCTGCTGACGAGCCTGGCGTACTTCGCCAGCACGCCGACGGTGTAGCGCGGGGCGGGCGGCGTCCAGGAAGCGCGGCGCGCGGCGAGCTCGGCGTCGTCCAGGGCCACCTCGAGCAGGTTGCGCTCGGCGTCGATCGTGATCGTGTCGCCCTCCCGCAGCAGGCCGATCGGCCCGCCCACCGCCGCCTCGGGCGCCACGTGCCCGACGACGAGCCCATAGGTCCCGCCGGAGAAGCGGCCGTCGGTGATGAGGCCGACCGCGTCGCCGAGGCCCTTGCCGATGATCGCGCTGGTGGGGGAGAGCATCTCGCGCATGCCGGGGCCGCCGACCGGCCCCTCGTAGCGAATGACGAGGACGTCGCCCGCCGCGATGCGGTCCTCGAGGATCGCCGCCATCGCGTCCTCCTCCGACTCGAAGATGCGGGCCGGGCCCGTGATGCGCGTCTGCTTCAGGCCCGACGTCTTGGCCACGGCGCCCTCGGGCGCGAGGTTGCCGCGCAGGATCGCGAGGTGGCCCACGGCGTACTTCGGGCGGCCCACGGGCAGGATGACGTCCTGGCCGGCGGGTGGCGCCGACGGCAGGCCGGCCAGGTTCTCCGCGACCGTCCGCCCGGTGATCGTCATGCAGTCGCCGTGGAGCAGCCCGGCGTCGAGCAGCAGGCGCATCACCTGGGGGATGCCGCCGGCGCGGTGGAGGTCGGTGGCGACGTAGCGGCCCGAGGGCTTGAGGTCGCACAGGTGCGGCGTGCGGCGGCGGATCGTCTCGAAGTCGTCGAGGTCGAGCGGCACCTCGGCCGCCCGGGCGATCGCCAGCAGGTGCAGCACGGCGTTCGTGCTGCCGCCGACCGCCATGACGACGGCGATGGCGTTCTCGAAGGCCTCGCGGGTCAGCAGGTCGCGCGGGCGCACGTCGTCGGCGATGAGCCGCAGCAGCACCTCGGCGGCCCGCTCGGTCGAGCGGGTCTTCTCCTCGTCCTCGGCGGCCTCGGTGCTCGAGTAGGGAAGCGACAGGCCGAGCGCCTCGATGGCTGACGACATCGTGTTGGCCGTGTACATGCCCCCGCACGAGCCGTTGCCCGGGCAGGCGTGCTGCTCGATGGCGCGGAAGGTCTCGAGCGGGATGCGCCCGGCGGCGTACTCGCCGACGGCCTCGAAGACCGACACGATCGTCAGGTCCTGGCCGTCGTGGCGGCCGGGCTTGATCGTGCCGCCGTAGACGAACACGGCCGGGACGTTCAGGCGGGCGATGGCGATCATCGCGCCCGGCATGTTCTTGTCGCAGCCGCCGATCGCGAGCAGGCCGTCCAGCGACTGGCCGCGCACGACCGTCTCGATGCTGTCGGCGATGACCTCGCGCGACACCAGCGAGCACTTCATCCCCTCCGTGCCCATCGAGATGCCGTCGCTGATGGTGATCGTGCCGAAGGTCTGGGGCATGCCGCCGGCTTGGCGCAGCGCGGCCTCGGCGGCGGTGGCCAGGTCGCCCAGGCCAGCGTTGCACGGGGTGATCGTGCTGTGGCCGTTGGCGATCGCCACGATCGGCTTGTGGAAGTCGTCGTCGGTGAAGCCGACGGCGCGCATCATCGCGCGGTTGGGCGCGCGATGGTCGCCCTGGGTGACGACGGCGGAGCGGCGGTTGGGGGCGGTGTGTTCGGGCATCGGGGTCCTCCGAGGGGGGCATCGTACCCGCGCCGGGCGGCGCGCGCGGGGGGATCGGGCCGGCTGCTGCGGGCGTCGGGTGGGGCGCGTCGCGTCGCGTCGCGCCCCAAGCTCACCCCG
>JAHYJQ010000305.1 GCA_019429025.1 Trueperaceae bacterium
CCCGCCGACGTAGAGGCCGGCGCCGGCCGCCAGCAGCGCGCCCGGGCCGCGCGCGGCTGCGGCGATGCGGAAGACGCGGCCGACGAGCAGCACGAACGCGATGACCAGGACCGAGATGCCGACGAGCCCGAGGCTCTGACCCACGGCCACGGCCACCATGTCCGTGTCGGCCTCCGGCACCCGCACGGGTCGCCCGGGGCCGATCCCGAGCACGCCGGCGGACTGCAGGGCGGCGCGCGCGCGGTCGGCCTGGTAGCCGGCGCCGAGCACGTCCGCCTCGCCGCGCAGCATGTCGCGGAAGCCGACCAGGCGGTCGCCGAGGTAGCCGAACTGCGCCAGGTAGGGTGCGCCCACGACCACGGCGATGACCGCGGCGGCGGTGCCGATGGCGAGCAGGCGCTGCAGGCTGGTGCCGGCGGCGACCATGATCGCGAAGGCGAGCGCGAAGAGGAACAGCGCCGTGGAGACGTTGGGCTGCGCGACGACGAGCCCCGCCGCGAGGCCCACGACGAGCATGGGGCGCCAGATGTGCCAGTCGCCGAGGTGGTTGTGGAAGAAGGCGGCGAGGTAGGCGATGACGACGACCTTCATGAGCTCCGAGGGCTGCAGCGTGACCGGGCCCACCGCCAGCCAGCGGCGCGCCTGCAGGCCGTCGGGCGAGACGCCGGCGGCGAGCACGACCACGAGCAGGCCCAACGTCACGACGTAGGCCAGCGGCGCGAGCTTCACGACCACCCGGCTCGGGACGCGGCCCACGAGCAGGACGATCGCCACCCCGGTCACGGCGCGCAGCGCCTGCTCGGACGCCGCCTCGGGGGCGGCGGCCGCGACCCCCAGGACCCCGAGGGCGGAGAGCAGGACCTGCAGCGTCAGGAGGAGGGGGTCCACGTCACCCCCTCGTCGGCGACCGCGTCGCGGGCCAGCTCGGCGACGGCCGCGCGGAAGGCGGCCCCGCGCTCGACGTAGTCGGAGAACTGGTCGAAGGAGGCCGCCAGCGGCGCGAGCAGCACGGCGCCGCTGCCGCCGTGGCGGTCGCGCAGCTCGCGCCAGCCGCGACGGACGGCGGCGCGCAGCGCCGTCGCGCCGTCGGGCTCGGCGATCGTCTCCGCCGGCGCGTAGCGGGCGGCGGAGGCCGCGTAGGCCGGGCCGCTGGCGCCGATGCCCAAGGTGAGCACCACCCGGTCGCGCAGCAGCGGGCCGAGCGCGTCGACGTCGGCGCCCTTGTCGACACCGCCGGCGATCCACACCAGCGGGGCGGGGGTGGAGCGCAGCGCGGCCGCGACCGCGAGCGGGCGGGTGGCGATCGAGTCCTCGATGAAGCGCACGCCGCCCAGGCGGCCGACCTCGGCGTAGCGGCCGGGCAGGCCGGCGAAGGCCGCGAGCGCGCGGGCGATCGCCGCGCGCGGCGCGCCGGCCGCGTCGAGGGCCAGGGCGGTGGCCAGGGCGTTGGCGACCTGGTGCTCGCCGACGACGCGCAGCTCCGCCACGCCGAGCAGCGGGGCGTCGTCGAGCCACAGCAGGCCGCTGCCGTGCTCCAGGAAGGCGTCGGCCCGCGCGGTGAGCGAGAAGCGGCGCACGCGTGCCGGGCTGGCGTCGAGCCAGGCGGCCACGAGCGGGTCGTCGGCGTTGCCGACGAGCGCCTGGTCCGGACCGAGCTCACGCAACAGGTTGCGCTTGGCGGCGTGGTAGGCGGCGACCGTGCCGTGGCGGTCGAGGTGGTCGACGCCGAGGTTGAGGAGGACCGCGACGTCCGGCCGCAGGCCGGGGGCGCGCTCGAGCTGGAAGCTCGACAGCTCGACGACCAGCGTCGCCTCGGGCCTGGCGACGGCGGCGAGGGCGGGCACGATGTTGCCGCCCGCGACGGCGTCGATGCCGGCGGCGAGCAGCCCGTCCGTGATCCAGCGGGTGACGGTGCCCTTGCCCGCGGTGCCGGTGACGCCGATGCAGCGCGCGGGCGTGCCGCGCAGGACCCAGACGACCTCGCCGATCGTCTCGACGCCGGCGGCGCGCAGGCGCGCGAGGTCGGGGTGGTCGATGGGGACGCCGGGCGCCGCGACGCAGGTGCGGGGCGCCGGTCGGCGCGCCAGCGCCTCGCCGACGTCCGCCACCCGCTCGGCGCCGGCGGCGAGCGCGGCGTCGAGGTCGGGGCCGGCGCCGCGCCGCTCGTAGAAGACGACGGGGGTGCCCTCGCGCCGGGCCCGCGCCACGACCGCGCCGCCGCTGCGGCCGAGGCCGTAGACCAGCAGGGGCGCGGGCGGGGTCACGCCGTCGGGCCCGCCCCGAGTGCGATGGCGAGCGCGACGAGGACGCCGGTCACCAGCCAGAAGCGGAGCACGATGCGGGGCTCGGGCCAGCCGGAGAGCTCGAGGTGGTGGTGGAAGGGCGCCATGCGCAGCAGCCGCTTGCCGCCGGTGGCCCGGAAGTAGGCCACCTGGACGATGACCGACACGACCTCGAGGACCGGCAGCAGCGCGACGACCGGCAGCCACCAGACCGCGCCGCCGAGGATCGCGAGGCCGGCGACCGCGGCGCCGAGGCCCTCGGCGCCGACGCCGCCCATGAACACCCGGGCGGGGTGGGCGTTGTACCAGAGGAAGCCGAGCAGCGCGCCGAACAGCGCGGCCGCCAGCGGGTTCCCCAGGAAGAGCAGCAGGACGATCGCGGTGGTGCCGGCCGCCAGCCCGTCGAGCCCGTCGGTGAAGTTGAAGGCGTTGACGCTGCCGACGATGACGAAGGCCAGGAAGGGGACGTCGAGCCAGGCGACGCCCGAAGGCCCGTGACCGCCCTGGACGGCGTAGGTCGCGAACGCGAGGGCGTAGGTCGTCTGGCCGAGCAGGCGCCAGCGGGCGAAGAGCCCGGTGGCGGCGCTGACCGACGGCGCGTCCTCGCCCAGCCGGGTCGCCCGCTTGCGCGCCAGGGCGACGGCGTCGTCGCCGAGGCCGAGCAGCGCGGCGGCGAGCAGCAGCAGGCCGAGCGCCAGGAGGTCGCCGTCGCGCGGGCCGCTGGCCCAAGCCGCAGCGAGCGCCACGAGCACGAACGCCGCGCCCCCCATCGTGGGCGTGCCGTGCTTGGGTCGGTGGCTCTCGGGCCCATCGCTGCGGACGACCTTGCCCCAGCCGACGCGGTGCGCGAGCTGGACGAAGGCCCCGGTCGCGAGCAGCCCGAGGACGGCGGAGGCGGCGATCAGGGCGGCGGTCGTCTCGCTCATGGTTGTCCCTCCGTTGGCAAGGTCGCCGTCGCGGCGGCCGGTTCGAGCGACCCGCGCAGGGCCGCGACGACGGCCTCGAGGCCGATCCCGCGCGAGCCCTTGACGAGCAGCGTGCCGCGGCGCGGCAGGTCGTCCACGGCCGCCGCGGCCTCGCGCGCGTCCGTGAAGTGGCGCGCCACGCCGCAGGTGTCGGCGATCGCGGTGGCGTCCGCGCCCACCGTCCACACGAGGTCGGCGCCGTGCGCGGCGACGCGTCGACCGACGTCGCGGTGGTGCTCGGCCGAGTCGTCGCCGAGCTCGAGCATCGAGCCCAGCACGATGGCGTGGGGGCGCGGCGCGCGCGCCAACACCTCGAGCGCGGCGGCCACCGCCGCCGGGTTGGCGTTGTAGGTGTCGTCGAGGACGCGCAGGTCGCCGAGCGCGATGGGGGTGAGGCGGCCGGCCTCGACGCGGGCGCGCTCGATGCGGTCGGCGGCCATGCGCGGCGGGACCCCGAGGTCGACGGCGACGACGAGCGCCGCCAGCGCGTTCTCGGCGAAGGCGCGGCCGGCGCCGGGCAGCGCCAGCTCGACGTCGCCGCCGGCGAGCACGACGCGCAGGCGGTCGCCGGCGTCGCGGACGACGTGGCGGCCGACCGTCACGCCGTCGGGGTCGCCGCCCGCC
>JAHYJQ010000306.1 GCA_019429025.1 Trueperaceae bacterium
AGCAGGCGACGGCGGTGGGGCCGGCGTCCGCCACCGCCCGCCACGCCGCCGCGCGCGCGGGCAGGTGGGGCCCGGCCAGCTCGTAGCCCAAGGCGATGGCGGCCTCCTGGCCGGCCTCCGCGTAGCGCAGGCCCACCTGGTGGCGCTCCTCGTCGGTCATGAGCGGCAGGGCGTGGGCGCCGGGCAGGGCGCCGCGCGCGACCTCGCCGGGCGAGCGTACGTCGATGAGCGCGAGAGGCGGGGCGCCGGCGCCGGCGGGGTAGACGTCGTCGGGCGACAGCGGCATCGCCGCCAGCCTAACGCCGGCGGCGATGTGGAAGCCATGGCCGGCGAGACGCCGGGCGTGGAGGCGGGTGCGGGCGCGGCGGCGCGTTCAGTCCCCCTGCATCAGCCCCTGGACGGAGCCGTCGGGCCGCAGGCGGACGTTCTTCGCGGCGGGCTCGCGCGGCAGGCCCGGCATGGTGAAGATGCGGCCCATGCGGGCGACGACGAAGCCGGCGCCGGCCGACAGGCGAAACTCGTTGACCGTCACCGGGAAGCCGCGGGCCAGGCCGCCGCCCTTGGGGTCGTCGGTGAGCGATAGGTGCGTCTTGGCGATGCACACGGGCAGGCGGTCGAAGCCGGCCTGCCGCAGCCAGGCGAGGTCGGCCTCGGCGGCCTCCGAGAGGCGCACCTCGCCGGCGCCGTAGATCGTCGAGGCGACGGCGCCCAGCGACTCGAGGACGGGCACGCCCTCCGGGTAGAGGAAGGTCGGCCGCGGCGGGTCCGCGTCGCCGGCCTCGAGCAGCGCCATGAGCCGCTCGGCCAGGTCCGTCGCCCCGGCGCCCCCGTCGGTGAAGGCCGTGGAGCGGCCGGCGGTCGCGCCCGCGGCGGCCACGGACGCCTCGATCGCCGCGAGCTCCTCCTCGGTGTCGCCGGGGAAGACGTTGAGCGCCACCAGCGGCGGCAGACCGAAGGCGCGGACGTTGGCGAGCTGCCGGTCGAGGTGTTGCAGGCCGAGCGTCAGGTCGCCGTCGCCATGGCTCTTGAGCGCCCGCACGGTGGCGACGAGCACCACCGCGCGCGGCCATAGGCCCGCCTGGCGCATCTTGAGGTCGAGGAACTTCTCGCCACCGAGGTCGAAGCCGAAGCCAGCCTCGGTGAGGACGACGTCGGCGTGGCGCAGGGCCAGGTCGGTGGCGAGCACGCTGGAGCAGCCGTGGGCGATGTTGGCGAAGGGTCCGCAGTGCACGAACGCGGGCGCGCCCTCGCGCGTCTGCACGAGGTTCGGTCGCAGGGCGTCGCGCAGCAGCACGGCCATGGCGTCGCTGGCGCCGAGGTCGTCGGCGGTCACCGGGTCGCCGTCGGCGGTGCGGCCGACGACGATGCGGGCGACGCGTGCCCGCAGGTCGTCCTCCGAGGTCGCCAGCGCCATGATCGCCATGACCTCGCTGGCGGCGGTGATGTCGAAGCGCGTGCGGCGTTCGGCCTTGCCGCCCGCGCCGATGACGACCTTGCGCAGGGCGCGGTCGTTCATGTCGACGACGCGCGGCCAGGTGGTGGTCTCGGGCGTCAGGCCGCTCGGTCCGCCGAAGTACAGGTCGGTGTCGACCATCGCGGCGAGCAGGTTGTGGGCGCTGGAGACGGCGTGCAGGTCGCCGGTGAAGTGGAGGTTGATGTCGTCGGCGGGCTCGACCTGCGCCTCGCCGCCGCCGGTACCGCCGCCCTTGACCCCGAACACGGGTCCCAGCGAGGGCTCACGGAGGCACAGGGCCGCGCGCGCGCCGATGCGCTGCAGGCCCTGGGTGAGGCCGACGCTGACGGTCGTCTTGCCCTCGCCGGCGGGCGTGGGGGTGATGGCGGAGACCAGCACGAGGCGGCCACTCGGGGGGCTGGCGCCGCCGTCGCGGTCGACCTGATCGACCTTGGCCTTGAAGCGGCCGAGGGGCGTGCAGCGTTCGGCGTCGAGGCCGAGGTCGCGGGCGACGTCGAGGATGGGGCGCAGGGTGGGTGGCAAGGTGATCCTCCGTTAAGGCCAGCTCACTTCTCGGGCTCGACGAGCCCTTTGACGAACCAGCGTTGCATGACCAGGATGACCACGACCGGCGGCAGCAGCGCGAGCATGGAGACGGCCATGACCAGGTTCCAATCGATCGCGGCGTCGCCACCGGAGATCATCCGGGAGATGCCGATCACGATCGTCTCGGTGCCGCGGGTGGTGGTGACGAGCAGTGGCCACAGGTACTGGTTCCAGCCGTAGATGAACATGATGACGAACAGCGCCGCCATGTTCGTGCGTGAAAGTGGCAGCAGAACGCTCCAGAAGAAGCGCATGGCGCCGGCGCCATCGATCTGTGCCGCGTCGACCAGCTCGTCGGGCACCGTCAGGAAGAACTGACGGAACAGCAGTGTGGCGGTAGCGGATGCGATCAGCGGGATGGTCAGTCCGGCGAAGGTGTCGACCAGGCCCAAGTTGGCCACCACCGCGTAGGTGGGGATCATCCTCACCTCCACCGGCAGCATCAGCGTGATGAAGATCATCCAGAAGAAGAACATGCGCCCAGGGAACGCGAAGAACACCACCGCGAAGGCGGACAACACCGAGATCGCGATCTTCCCGACCACGATGGCGAGCGCCATGTACAGGCTGTTGCGCATGAGCACGGTCGCCGGGGTGCTGCGCACGCGTTCCCCCGCGCCTCGGAAGAGAGCCTCCTGGTAGTTCTCCACGAGGTATGGACCGGGCGTGAGCGGCAATTGGCCGCGGGCGATGGTCGGCTGGTCGTGGGTGGAACCGATGAAGGTCAGGTAGATGGGGAGCACGAACACGGCCGCCCCCAGCAGCAGGATGACGTGCGGCAGCCAACGGTTCTGGCCGATGGTCATCAGTAATGCACCCGCCGTTCGATGTAGCGGAACTGAACGGCCGTGAGCAGGATCACAGCCGTCATCAGGATCACCGATTGCGCGGCCGATCCGCCGAGGTCGCCGCCGATCCAGCCGTCACGGTAGAGGCGGTACATCAACGTGGTCGTCGCCCGGCCCGGCCCGCCCTGCGTGATCGCATGGATGACGCCGAAGGTGTCGAAGAACGAGTAGAGGATGTTGATGATCAGCAGAAAGAAGGTCGTAGGCGACAGCAGCGGGAACACGACCATCCAGAAGCGCCGCGTTGGCGAGGCGCCATCGATGGCCGCCGCCTCGACGATCGTCTTGGGGATCGACTGCAGGCCGGCGAGGAAGAACAGGAAGTTGTAGCTGACCTGCCGCCAGGCGGAGATGAAGATGACCAGCAGTAGCGCCTGGTCACCGTCCAGCCGGTAATCCCACCGGATGCCGAGGGCGTTGAGACCCTGGCCGAGCTGACCGATGTTCGGGTGGAAGATGAACACCCACAGGGCCGCCGCCACGGCCGGCGCCACCGCATAGGGCCACACCATCAAGGTGCGGTAGCCGCTGGCGCCGCGGACGACCTGGTCGGCCATGACCGCCAGGAGCAGGGCGGGCACCATCGCCGCGATCGTGACCGCGAGCGAGAACACGACGGTGACGCGCATCGCCTGGTAGTACAGCGGGTTCCCGAGCACGATCTGGAAGTTCTCGAACCACACAAAATAGCTGCGCGTCCCGAACGGGTCTTCGAGCAGCATCGACTGGTACAGCGCCTGGCCGGCGGGATAGAAGAAGAAGACGATCGTGATGGCGAGTTGGGGAGCAAGCAGCAAGTAGGGAAGCAGCCTGTTGCGGAAGATCGTTCGCCGTTGCATGGTGCCCTTCGTCGATTGCGGGGGGCGTCCGTGCTCTCGCGGGACGCAGGGGGCGGGGGCGCCGTAAGACCGGCGCCCCCGCCCGCCGAGAAACCGTTACCGGGGCAGCCTTTCGAAGGCCCTG
>JAHYJQ010000307.1 GCA_019429025.1 Trueperaceae bacterium
CTGACAAGCGAAAGCGACCCCCCGAAACCCCTCAGATATCGACACCACGAACCTCGGAACGACGGACCAGGATCAACGTGGCATCACGAAGCTTCTTCGCCAACCGCAATGCCCGATCCGCCGTGCGCGCGGCATCTTCAAATTGATCGTCGTAGTCGGCTCTCGTCCGTAGGTCGCGTAGCCGCCTAAGATCCAGGGCCAACTTATCGACCGCATGCTGAACATCTGGATGTCCGACGTGGGGCGCCTTCTGCTCCAGGGATCTTAGGAGCTCGGCATGCACCCCCAGCCCGTCGGCCTCGATCGGGTCACGACCCCAGTAGCCTCGATGCGCAACGCGGGTGCGGTTGAACGCACCGTAGTAGGCACGGCTAACGGCTGCCCGCCAGGCAGCCTCAGCAAGCCCTGGATCGGACTCGGCTACCGTTCCCGCATGGTTCCTCATCGATTCAGCTACGTCAATAAGCCGAGCCCAGTCGAAGCTCATGCAACATAGACGCCAATCCGACTCCGAACGCCGGGTGGCTGCTTGAGCCACCAACCCTCGTCGAATCGGTCCAGGACCTCATCTGCCACTTCCCGGTAACTTGGGGCGGGAAAAACATCAATCCGAATAAGACCCGCCTCGTTTTCCGGCCGCTCACGATCAACTACCAACTCTGCGTCAGGGAAGTAGCGCTGGAGCGCTGTCAACGTGGACACTGCGACACGAGTCAGCCCAACCGCAGCAAGCACGTCCTCAACCTCTGCGCCGCGGCGGACAGAGACACCAGGGATATGCCGCAGGTCAGAAGTGGCGCTTGGGCCGATGGAGAGGCTCGGTGAGTCCATTTCCATCTCACCAATCAGATCGACCGACGATCCAGGGCCGCAGAGACCCTGCAAGTAGCTAGACAGAGGGCGCCGACGCTCACCAAGCACCCACTCTAGAAGAAGACGGTCGACGGCGCCCGTGTCGGCGCCAACCGAGCCCTGACTGTCACGCGCGAAGACGCGGTACGCGCCGTCCCAGGGCACGGAGTGATGCCGAGCGGCAACCTCGCGAACGAAGTAATGCCAATCGGAGGGCGCGTCACCAAGATCCGTTACCGCGGTCTCAAGAAGAAACCGATCAACCTGCCGCGATTCAGCCTCGATCCGACTCACGGGATGTCTCCCTTCTCTGAGATCTCAAGCCCCAGATCCAGTAGCTCATGAATCAGTCGCGATTGCATGCTGGCATCGAACTCAGCATCCTGCTCCTGAGCTGTGTTGATGTCGAGAGCAACTCGGCGCCGGTACTGCTCTGCCTTGTTGACCGGCATGGCCGCCGACCCCAACTCGACATCTAGCATCCGAACCACGGACCAAAGACTGACTCGGTTCACCAGAGTGGCTGCGACCTGGGACGGGCGCTGTCGGTTAATGCGGTACATGAAGTCAGACGACTGGCCGTCAAGGTGCACCGCCGGGAGGAACGGTTGCAGTGAGTCGTATCCGGACGCTCTGTCTTGATAGTCAGGCCCCAACAGCACGAGTCCCACTGCAACCCTCCGGCTTGAATCTTCGTTCCTCGCACACCAATCCGAGACGAAGCTCCTCAGCTGAGGCAACACATCGGCAAGCGGCCCCACGATTGGGAGCGCGGGTGGGACATCGTGTAGACGAACCGCACCCACAAACCAATCGGCCTTACGCCGAGTGCCGTCAACTTGCAGGGTGAGCGTCCCCAGCTCGTGGGGCATGGCTGAAATGTAGGCAGTTGCGCCCTCAGCCCTTGACCGGATCTCCACTTCGGGCTCGGCGCCAACGAAACGCATCCACTCGTCACGCTCGTCGGCAATCGGGTGCACGCGGAACGCAGTCAACCGAAGTGACTCAAGGTACCAATCGGCAGGAGCCGAATCTGTTGAACTCATGCCGAAAAGGGTCATTGGGGAGGCATTGTACACGACGGGCCTTCCTTGACTCGATGCGCCTCGACATACCGGCAACACACGATGCAGCCGGCGCCGCGTTAATAATAGCGGCCGCCTGCGACTCCTGAGGGTTATCTGCGCCGCGTCCAGTGGTGCGATCATGACCTCCGACGCGACAATTGGCCCGTAGCCCAATTCGCGCCCGCACCATGGCTTGCGTCACGACTCTACGCCGACCCTAATGGGTGGAGATGCCATTGCAGTAGGTGACGAACGTACCCCTTCAGGGCGAGCGGGATTCGCCACTCGTTAGCGCCGGGGTGATCTGGGTAGGAGGGATTTGCCCCACCTCACCATCCAACCCAGCAGCGCCCAAAGAGGTGGACCCCGCTACCAGCCCCGGTTCGACAACGGCCGACGTCACCGCCGACGCGTCGCTGGAGTACAGCTCGCCGCTCCTGCGGCTCCAGACCGTCGGCCTGATCGCCCTCAGCGGCCGCCTCGGCTTCGACGACCGCCTCGACCTCGAGAGCCGCTCCGGGCTGCTCACCTTCGAGGGCCGCTTCGTGCGCAACCGGTTGGTCGGCACGGTGGCCATCGCGGGGGTGGCGCCGGTGGGCGACGTGGCGTTCACGCGGGTGAGGTGACGGAGCTCGGCGAGAGCGCCGTCCGAAACGGGTCCGGGCCGCCAGCGCGCACGACGCTGGCGGCCCGGAACGCTCCCAGCGTCCTCAGGGAGCTTCGAAGGCGCAGACGTTGTCCAGAACGAACTCCTGCCCTCCGATCAAGAACTCGCGCACGGTGCCTTCGATGGTGGCTTCGCCGGCGCGCTCCTTCCCGCGAAAGACGGTGAGCGTGGCGCCACTGAACTGGCCGGAGGCGAGCTCGCCCTCCACGATCGCGTCGCGGTTCACGCTGACGTTCTCCGCACCACCGAAGTCCTCGAAGTCGAAGGTGACCTTGCCGACGACGAAGGGGAGGGCGGAGAAGTCGAACCTCAGGTTGAGGTTGCTGATCCACAGGCTCTGCCCGGGCAGGCTGCCGTCGTCCATGACCTCGGCGTTGCCGAAGCCCGTGAACTCTCCCAGGATGAACTTCTCGACCGACACCGGCACGCCCTGCTCGGTGAACACCACGTCGCCGGGATCGTCGCCGACCGAGTCGCCGTACTCGGTGCCGAGCTCGAACGGCGGATCCTCGAAGTCGATGCACAACCACTGGGCCTCGGGTTGCACGAACAGGTAGTCGACGGCCACGAACTCCTCGAACAGCAGCTCGGACGTGCCCGGACGCGCGATGGTCAGGCGGATCTGATCCACCGCCTGCTCGGGCGTCACGTCGTCCCACAGGCAGAAGCTCTGCGTGAAGCTGCCCGAGAAGTTCACGTGCTCGACCGAGCCGGAGGCCCCGTAGTTCGGGGTCAGCGACCCCGTCGTGAACGGCCGGGCGAAGATGTGCACCGGGTCGGTCACGTTCTTCCGGTAGGTGCCGGTGACGACCACCGTTCCGGGGCTGGGGCAGGACGCCCCCTCGGGGCTGAACGGCAGCTTCGCGGGCGAGGTAGGCGCCAGCTCGACCGAGGTGATGGTGAACGAGGGCTCCAGGTCGCAGTCGGATCGCCACCGGGCGTCGCTCCCCAGGGGCATGGGGAACGACTGCTCGGCGCTGAAGAGGGTGGCGCCAGCCGCGTCCTTGCCCTCGATCCGGGCGGTGTAGCCGCTGGCATGGACCGGAGCGGTGTAGACCTGCCGGGGCCCGCCGGCGAGGGTGTGGCTGCGGGACTGGATCGGCGTGGTGGTGCCGGTGACGCGGATCGACGAGGTGACGGAGACCACGCCCGGCCGCGCCAGGCAGTCGGCGGGCCAGATCTCGAGATCGGCCGAGTCGATCAGCCCGGGCAGTTGCGAGGCACTGTAGTTCGGGTCGGAGAACAGCGTCTGCAACACG
>JAHYJQ010000308.1 GCA_019429025.1 Trueperaceae bacterium
GGCTTCAGCGACGACCGCCGCACGCCGGTCTTCCGCGTCGGCCTGCGGGGCGTGGCGAGCGAGCGGGTCCCCGAGGTCCACGCGCTCGTGCGCGACGCGCTCGCGCACACCGCCGAGCAGGGCGTGCCGGACGAGGACGTCGCGGCGGCGCGCAACCGGCTGGAGTTCGCCGCCCGCGAGCTCGACGCCTGGGGTGGCCAGCGCGGGCTCGCGCTCGGCCTCGGCGTGCTCGGTCGCTGGTTCCACGGACGCGACCCACTGGTGGAGCTCGACGCGGACCGGGCCTTCGCCGAGATCGACGCGCGCATCGCCGCGGCCGGCGGCGGCGGCGCGCTGGTCGGTGAGATGCTGCGGCGCGACCTGCTCGACGGCCGCCACCGCGTCGACGTGACGCTGCTGCCCGACACCGAGCTGAGCCGGCAGCGGCAGGCGAGCGAGGACGCGCGCCTCGCCGAGATCGCCGCCTCACGGGGCGCCGATGGGCTGGCGCGCGTGGCGGAGGCCGCGGCGGCGCTCGAGGCGCACCAGCGGCGGCCCGATGACGAGGCCGCCCGGGCGGCGCTCCCGCGGCTGAAGCGGGCCGACCTGGCGGAGGCGCGGCCCCGGCCGGTGCCCGTGATCGAGCGCGTCGACGGCGCCGAGCTGGCGTGGATCGACCAGCCGACCCGCGGGCTGGCGTACCTCGACCTGACCTTCGACCTGGCGGGCCTGCCGCCGTCGCTGCTGCCCCACGTGGCCGTGCTCGGTCGCGCGCTGCTCGAGACCGGCACCGCCCGCAGCAGCCTCGCGGACCTGTCCCGCCGCATCGACCGCGACACCGGCGGCATCGGCCACGGCCTGGAGCTCCAGCCCGGCGTGGGCGGCGACGGCGTCGCCCCACGCCCCGGCGTCGGCCGCTTCGTGCTGCGTGGCAAGGCGCTGGCGTCGCGCGCCGGGGCGCTGGCCGGGCTCATGCTGGAGGTGCTGACCGAGGCGCGGGTCGACGACCGCGACGCCGTGCGGCGCCTGGCGCTCGAGGACCTCGCCCGCCGGCGTACCGCCCTGGAACCCGCCGGCACCCAGTTCGCGCTTCGCCGACTGTCCGCCCACGGGGGCCCCGAGGCGCGCCTCGGCGAGATGCTGACCGGGCTCGCGTCGCTCGCGACGCTGGCGGCGTTCGTGCGCCGCGTCGACGAGGACTGGGACGCGTTGCGGGCCGAACTGCTGGACCTGCGCGGGCGCCTGTTCTCCCGCTCGCGCCTGGTGGCGGGCATCACCGCCGACGACGAGGCCGCGGCGGCCGTTCGTCCGGCGATCGCCGGGCTGCTCCATGGCCTGCCGGCCGGCGAGCCGGCGGGCGTGTTCCCCGAGCTCGCCGCGCCCGACCCGGCGGAGGGCTGGACGCTGCCCGGCCAGGTCCACTACAGCGGCGTCCGCTGGCTGCTCCGGGACGGCGGCAGGCTGCCGGGCAGCTGGCTGGCGGCGGCCCGCCACCTGAGCGCCGACGTGCTCATCCCGCTGCTGCGCTTCCAGGGCGGCGCCTACGGCGCCGGCGCGGTGCTCGACCCGCTGACCGGCTCGCTGGCGGCGCAGGCGTACCGCGACCCGAACCTGGCCCAGACGCTGGCGACCTTCCGGTCGCTGCCCCAGGCGCTGCGCGAGGCGGCGGACGCGCTCGACGACGACGCCCTCGACACGCTCATCGTCGGCGCCGTCGGCAAGCTGGACCCCTACGCGCTGCCCGGGGCGAGCGGCTACCGCGCCCTGCTGCGCCACCTGCGGGGCACCGAGGGCGAGGTGGACCGCCTGCGGGCGGAGCTGCTCGCGACCGAGCGTCAGGACTTCCGCGACTTGGCCGACGCGATCGAGGCGGCCGGCGAGCCGACGTCCGTCGTGCTGGGGCCCCGCGACAACCTGGAGGCGGTCGGCGGGCCGGCGGGCTGGGTGGTGCGCGAACCCGTTTGAGCGAGGCGGCGGGCCGGACCGGCCCGCCGCACGGGCTCAAGTGAACAGCGGCGCCATCGCCTCCTCGTCGACGAGCTCGCGCATCTCGTCGTCGGACGGGCGCGCCTCGAAGCGCGCGGCCTCCTCGAGCAGCCGCGGCAGCAGCGTCACGTCGCCGACGGAGTTGAGGAACACGTGCGGGTTACCCAGCACCCAGTGCACGGCCAGGCCGATGGCCCGCGGGTCCTCGAGCGGCTGGTACCAGGTGGCGCGATCGGCGGGCCGCTCGCCCCACGGGCGGCGGGTGATGGCCTTGATCGTCTGCATCGCCACGCCGCGCACCTCGCAGGCGGCCTCGAGCGCCTCGAAGTCGGCGGCGTAGTCGGGGTTCTGCAGCATGACGAAGCTGTAGGGCAGCAGCACCGCGTCGAAGGGGAAGCGCCGCAGGCTCGCGAGGTGCCGCGCGGCGACCAGGGTGCCGTGACCGGTGACGCCGATGAAGCGCACCAGGCCCTCGTCGCGGGCCTCGATGGCGGCCTCCAGCGCCCCGCCCGGGCCGAGGGCGACCTCCCACTCCCGCTCGTCGACCAGGTTGTGCAGCTGCCACAGGTCGACGTGGTCGGTCCGCAGGCGCTCCAGCGAGCGGTGCAGCTCGTCGCGGGCCGGCGCGTGCTCGCGCTCGCCCGTCTTGGTGGCCAGGAACCAGTGGCTGCGCTCGCGCTCCATCCAGGGGCCGAGGCGGAGCTCCGCGTCGCCGTAGGAGGCGGCCGTGTCGATGTGGTTGAGGCCGTGGCGGCGGGCGGTCTCCAGGGCGCGGTCGGCCTCGTCCTGGGTGACCTTGCCGAGCGCGGCGGCGCCGAAGATCACGCGGCTGCTGAGGTGTCCGGTGCGTCCGAAGGGTGCCTGGGGGATCATGTGTGCCTCCCTACCGATGCGGCCACGGGGTGCTGCGCCGTGAACCCATCCTCAACCCTCGCGCGCCGCGGCGCAAGCGCGCGCGGGGCCGGCGGCCGGGCGGGCACGCCCGCCTGGGCCCGGGCCAGCGGTGCGCCCGGTCCCGCGGGTCAGTAGACGAACTCGTCGATCGGGTACAGCGCGACCCTGGCCGCCGGCGCGGAGGCCCTCGCCGCCGCCCGGAGATCGGCGAGCTGCGCGGCGAGCTCGGCGGGAGAGAGAGGCGCCAGCCCCTCCACCTCGGCGCGGGCGGCGTAGGCGGACCCCGGCTGCACCACGAAGGGCGACAGGTACACGACGTCGCGCGCGTCGAGCGGCAGGCGCGCCAGCAGCAACGCGCTGTCGCGGAGGTGCCCGGCGGCGAAGCGGTGGCCGCCCACGCCGGCCATGAGGATGACCTGCACGGCCAGGCCGGCGCCCTTGAGCTGGGCGACGAAGGCGGCCGCCTCGTCCGCGCCGCCGGGCTTGTTGAGATACCTCAGCAGCGGGTCGTGGCCGGTCTCGACCCCGATGGCGACGCGGGCGAGCCCGAGCTCGCGCAGCTCGTGCCAGTCGCTCGCGGGCTTGCGTTCGCCGCCGAAGACGTCGACGAAGCCGGCGAACGGCCGGCCCGGGAAGGCCGCGCGGGCTGCCTCGAGGATGGGTCGCAGGCGGGCGTTGGCGAGGACGAGCGCGTTGCCGTCGGCCAGGAACACCGCGCGGCGGGTGTCGGCGTCGCGGCCGAGAAGGTCGCGGACGGCGGCGACGTGCGCTTCGAAGCCCGCGATCGGCCGCACCTGGAACGCGCGGTCCTGGTAGAAGCTGCAGAAGGTACAGCGGTTCCAGCTGCAGCCGAGGCTGGCCTGCAGCACCACGGCGCCGTACTGGTCGGGCGGCAGGATGCTGATGGGCGCGTAGGCCGCGAGGAAGCGTTCGCGCTCGGCCCGCAGCCGCTCCGGCGTCCACGCCAGGGCGCGCTCGAGGC
>JAHYJQ010000309.1 GCA_019429025.1 Trueperaceae bacterium
CGACACGGCGAGCGGGAGGAGCCCGAGGTCGAGGTCCGGCATCAGCGCCTGGCCCAACCGGCGCAGCACGGGGAGGACCCGCTCGACGAGGTACGGCACGGTGGCGACCATGCCATCAGGAAACGTGTCGGCACCCGATCGCGATGCGTCCGCCCCCGCACCCTACCCGCTCACCCGCCGTCGTACGCCCGCCGCAGCTCCGCCAGGTCGAGCTTCCCCATCTCCAACATCGCCGCGAAGGTGCGCTCGCGGGCGGCGACGTCGGGGTCCGTCAGCCACGCGGCCAGGACCTCGGGCACCACCTGCCACGACACCCCGAAGCGGTCCTTCAGCCAGCCGCAGGGGCCGAACTCACCCCCCTCGGCCAGCGTCGCCCACAGCCGATCGACCTCGTCCTGGTCGGCGCACATCACCTGTAGCGAGACGGCCTCGTTGAACGTGAAGCCGTGCTCGAACGAGCTGTCCATCGCCACCATCGGCTGGCCCGCGAGCGAGAAGCGACCGTGCTTGACGGTGCCCGCGGGGCCCTCGGCGCCATCGTAGGCGTCGACGAACTCGACGCCCGACCCCGGGAACGCCGCCACGTACGCGTCGATCGCCTCGCGCGCGCGGCCGTGCTGCGGCCCCGTGAACATGAGGCAGGGCGCGACGGTGACGCGCTCGACGCCGGGCACCGCCATCACCTGCCACGAGACGCCGTAGCGGTCCATCACCCAGGCGTAGCGCTCGCTCCACGCGTACGCGTCGAGCGGCATGAGCGCGCTGCCCCCGTCGAGCAGGGCATGGACGAGGCCGTCGACCTCGACCGCGGACGGCAGGAAGACGAAGAACGAGATGCTCGGGTTGATCGTGAACGCAGGCCCGCCGTTCAGCAGCGTGAAGCGCTGGCCGGCGACGGTCACGTCGACGGTGACGACGCTGCCGGGCGGGCGGCCGCTCGGGTTCGGCATGGACTCGGGGTAGTGCGCGACGGCGTCGATGCTGCCGCCCCGGAAGGCCGCCAGGTAGAACTCGGCGGCCGCCTCGGCCTGGTCGTCGAGCCAGATGCAGGGGACGATCGGAGAGTTCGTCATGGTCGACGGTAGGCCCTCCGGGGGTGGGGTGCCGTAGCGTGGGGCACGCGGGGCGTGAGGGGGTCAGCCCTTCGCCGTCGCCTCCTGCGCGACCGCCGGGACGGGCCGCCACGCCGCCAGCAGCACGGCGGCCAGAGCCATGAACGCCGCCGCGACGAGGAAGGTCGCCGCCCCGCCCCAGGCGTCGTAGGTGGCGCCGCCGAGGATGCTCCCGGCGAAGCTGCCGAGCCCGCCCGTCACGGCGGTGAACAGCCCCTGCGCCACCGCGCGGCTCCCTCGTGGCGCGAGCTCGCGCGCGTACGACACGCCCGCGATCCACAGGACGGCGAACGACGGACCGTGCAGGATCTGGACGGCGGCCACGGAGACGTAGTCCGTGATGACGCCCGAGAGGAGCAGTCGCAGCGCCATCGTGGCCACCGCGACGATGAGCAGCCGGCGCGGCCCGACGGCGGCGAGGAGCGCCCCACCGAAGACCATGAAGGGGATCTCGCTGATCGCGGGGACCGCCATCGCCACCCCGATGACCGTGAGCGAGCCGCCGAGGTCACGCAGGTGGAGCGGTAGGAAGGACACGACCATCGCGAGCCCGACGCCGCCGGCGAAGCCCGTGACGAGGAAGGGGATCCAGCGGGCGTCGCGCAGCACGAGCGCGAGCCCCCCGCCGATGCGCCGCGTGCCGGCGGCCGTGACCGGGGCGTAGGTGACGCGCGAAGCCGCGATCGCCACCCACGGCATGACGGCGAGGAAGAGGAAGAAGGCCCAGGGGAGCCCGAAGGTGGCCGTCACCCACCCCGCGGCGGGCGCCGAGATCGCCCACCCCAGGGCGCCCCAGACCCGCTGCCGTCCGTAGGCGTGGGCCCGGTCGCCGAGCGCCTCGAGCACGGCGTGATCGAGCAGCGGCATGGAGGGGGCGAGGTGGAAGGCGAGGAGCGCCGTGAAGATCCCGAGGGTGACGATGTGGGTGGCCAACGACAGGGCGAGGGCCGCGAGCACGACGACACCGATCACGGCGACGAGCACTGCCTTGTGCCGGCCGGTCGCGTCGGCGACCTCGGTCCAGAACGGAGCCCCCAGCATCGTCATCAGCGGGACGAGGCTGGCGAGGATGCCGATCTCGACCCCGGTGAGGCCGCGGCTGGCGAAGTAGATCGACAGGTACGGCATGAGGGCCGCGAGGGCCGCGAAGTGGAGGAAGTAGAACGCGCGCGCGGGGCGCATGGCCCAGGGAGCGTACGCCGGCGCGGCGGCCCCGCGGTAGTGGCGCAGCGTGGCGCGGGTCAGGCGGTGGCAGGCGAAGCGACGAAGTGCGCCGCCCGCACCTCGGTGGCGATGTCGAACGGACCCGGCTCGCGTCGCGGGCGACCCGGGCCGATCGCCCGCGGCACGCCGTGTCCGTACGCCGTGCCGTTACAGCCCGAGGAACCGCTCCAGGCGCGCCTCCTCCTCCTGCAGCGCGGGCCCGAAGGCGGCGTCGCTCGGGGCGCGCCCGCTCACGTAGCCCGGCTGCAACTGCAGACGCCCGCCGCGCACGGCGGCGTTGGCCCAGCCGATCACCTGGCCGCGCCACAGCATGGGCAGCGCGTAGTAGCCGCGCACCCGCTTCGGCGCCGGCGTGTAGGCCTCGAAGCGGTACGCCCAGCCCCAGAAGCGCTCGAAGCGCTCGCGATCCCAGACCACCGGGTCGAACGGCGCCAGCAGGCGCAGCCGCTCGCCCAGGACCCCGTCGTCGGCGAAGCGGCGGCCGCCGGGGCTCTCGCCCGCGGGCCAGATCCAGAGGCCGCCGTCCACGGTGGCCTGGGGCAGCCGCGCCTTGGCGCGCGCGAGCGCAGCGCGGCGGCGCTCGCGCCACTGCGGCGCCGCCGCCGAGCCCAACCACATGACCAGGCGGCTCAGCGTGGCCGCCGGCAGCGGTGCGTACGTGGCCACCGCCACGTCGATCAACGCGTCCAGGTGGGCGTCCGGA
Organism: Trueperaceae bacterium; assembly: GCA_019429025.1. GTDB lineage: Bacteria > Deinococcota > Deinococci > Deinococcales > Trueperaceae > JAABTL01. The sequence continues at coordinate 3,040 of JAHYJQ010000309.1, forward strand.
TCCGCCGGGGCCTCACGCTCGTGGGCGAGCTGCGGCGCGTACAGCCGCACGCCGCTCTCGCGGCGCGCCACGCGCAGCAGCCCGCGGTAGTGCATGCCGTCCAGGAGCTGCGTGCTGGCCCGGCTGTTGCCCCCGAACCAGTTCTTGGCCGTGCCGTGTGCGAAGGCGGCGTCCACCTCGCGTGGGTGGACGACGCCGCGGCTCCGCACGAACGCCAGGACCGCCTCCGCCTGCGCCCAGCGTGCGCGCGGCCACTCGGTGCGCTCCGTCCGTGGGTGCATCCGTTGCTGCGTGGAGCGCGGCAGGACGCCGTAGTTGACGAAGAAGTCCTCCTCGACGGCCAGCCGCGGGTAACGCGCCTCGAGCTCGCCCGCGCGGTAACCGTCGACGCGGTGGCGCAGCGTCAGGTCCTGCGCCCGGGCCGGCGCGCGGATCGGGTCCAGCTGCACGAAGCCGAGCTTGGCGATCGCGCGCGGCAAGGTCGTCGGCTCGAACAGGCTGCGCGCGACGGCGTACCGGCGCAGGCGTTCGAGGGTCAGGGCGGTCGGCATGCGGCGAACGTAACCCGTGATGCCATGGGTCCCGACGCACCCGGCTGCCGGACCCTCACTCCTCGCACCCCGCCCACCGCGCCGCGCAGGTCATGGCGCACTGCGCCAGCGCGCCCGCCTGCGCCGCGCCGGCCGGTCCGAGGCGGGCGATCTCCAGCGCGGCGGCCTCGAGCGCCGCCGGGCCCGCGCAGGAGCAGTCGCAGACGAAGCCGCCGGCGACCGCGGCGGGGG
>JAHYJQ010000310.1 GCA_019429025.1 Trueperaceae bacterium
CCAGGGGGCCCGACATGCCATCCCGCCACCACGATGCCTCTCGCCATGACCGCGTCATCATGACCACCACCGCAGCCATCACCGCCGCCCTGCTCCTCGCGCTGCTCGCCGCGCCGCTCGCCCGCGCCGACGGTCACGGGCGACCCGCCATCGGCGAGGCGCAGGTGGAGCTAGGCAAGGCGATCTACGCCCAGAGCTGCTCGATGTGCCACGGCGCCGCGCTCGAGGGCCTGGGGTCGTTCCCCGTGCTCGTGGGCGCCCCGTTCCAGACGCGCTGGCAGGACCGGCCCCTCGGCGAGCTGTTCGGCTTCGTGAGCGAGAACATGCCCCTGGGCGCGGGCGGCAGCCTGGAGCCGGAGGTGTACGCGGCGGCCGTCGCGTTCATCCTCGAGCGCAACGGCATCGAGCCGGGCGACACCCCGTTCGATCCGGAGGACGAGGAGGCGCTGGGGGTGGTGTTGGCGTTCGGGGAGTAACGGACCCGCGCAGCAGCAGCGCACCAGGTAGCCCACGCCCGGCCCGGACGGACGCACCTGGTCGCGCCGCGCCGTCCCGCCTACCTTCGGGAGGGCCGCCAGCCGCCGAGGCGTGGGCTGGAGGCCGGAGGAGGACCCCATGCGGCGCCCCACGATGCTCCTGATCCTGACGGTCCTGGCGCTCGTCGCGCCGGCCGCCCACGCCGCGCAGCACCCCGCCGCCGGTCCCGACCTGGCCGCCATCGACGCGTTCGTCGAGGACCGCATGCGGCGGCACGGCATCCCGGGCCTCGCCCTCGCGGTGGTCCGCGGCGGCGAGGTCATCCACGCCCGCGGCTTCGGCGCGGACGGCCGCGGCCAGCGGATGACGGCGGACACGCCCATGTTCATCGGCTCGGTGTCGAAGTCGTTCACCGGCCTGGCGGTCATGCAGCTGGTGGCGCAGGGACGGATCGACAGGGACGCGCCGATCCGAACCTACCTCCCCTGGTTCGAGGTCGCCGACCCGGAAGCCTCGGCACGCATCACCGTCGGGCACCTGTTGGGCCACGCCAGCGGCCTCTCCGACCTGCGCTACATCGAGTCGCTGCGCCTTCCCGACGACGCCACCATCGAGGAGGGCGCCCGCGACCTGCGGCGCGCGGAGCCGGTCGCGCCACCCGGCAGCGAGTTCCACTACTTCAACCCCAACTACGCCGTGCTCGGGCATCTGGTCGAGGTGGTGTCGGGCCAGCCGTACGCCGACTACCTGCGCGAGCACGTGTTCGAGCCGCTCGACATGCGCCGCACCTTCGCCGATCCGGAGGCCGCCCGCGCTGCGGGGCTCGCTAGGGGGTACCTGCAGGCCTTCGGCGTGCCGGTCCCGCGCGAGCAGCCGTTCCGCCAGCACGGCCTGCCGGCGGGCTACCTCATGTCGACGGCGAACGACATGGCCCACTACCTCATCGCGATGAACGGCGGCGGCGCGTTCGGCGACCAGCGGGTGCTGTCGCGCTACGCGATGATCGAGCTGCACGCCCCCAGCGGCCCGGGCGGCTTCTACGCCAACGGCTGGATCGTCGCCGACCACCGCGGCCACCGGCTGGTCCAGCACGGGGGCACGAACGAGGCCTTCAAGACCGAGGCGATGCTCCTGCCCGACGACGACCTCGCGCTGGTGCTGCTCGCCAACCAGTCGACGCTGCCCATGGCGTTGTTCGCCTACGCGGATCTCTCCAGCGGCCTCCTCGACCTGCTGCTCGGCGACACGCCCGCTTCGCCGCCCTTCACCATGCGCACCCTGGGCGCCGTGCTGGGCGTCGCCTTCCTCATCCAGCTGGCCGCCATCACACGCGACGCGGCCCGGCTGCCGCGCTGGCGCGAGCGCGCCCGCGGCCGGCCGCGGTGGCGGGCGGCGCTCGCCGTGGTGCCGCACTTCGTCACCGCCCCCGTCATCGCGATCGCCGTCATCGCCGCGCTCCAGGCCTGGATGGGACGCGGCATCTCGCTCCGCCAGGCCCTCGACGGCGTGCCCGACCTGACGCTGATGCTGGCGGTCGGCTTCGCCGCCGACCTGGCGTTGGGCGGTTGGAAGGCGATGGCGCTGGCGCGCGACCGTGGGCGGGTGCGCGCGGGCTGAGGGACACTTGGGCGCGGACCCACGAGGCGGCCGCGCTACGCTCGGGGCAGATGCCGCGGACCGCCCACGACGCCCGGCCGGACCCCGGCGGGACACCGAGCCACCCCCTCCGCCGCGTCGCGATCGGCGCGGCGGCGGCCTGGCTCCTGCTGTCGTCGGCATCGCTCGCCGTCGGCGACGCGGCCGGCGTGGCCGCCGCCGGGGTGGTCCTCGGCGTGGCCGTCCTGGCGGTGGCGGTGGCGCGCCGGCACCCCCTCCGGGTCGCGGGTTCGTGGCTGATCGGTGCCTACGCCGCCGGACTCACCATCGCGACCCTCGTCTCGGGCGCGACGCAGTCCACCGACGACGCACGCATCGAGCTGTTCACCGGCAACCCCAACGTGCTGGGCGCGGCCCTGGTGACGGCGATGGCGGCCTGGGCGGCCGTGGCGCCGCGGCGACGGTGGGTGTGGTGGGCCTGGCCGCTCGTCGGGCTGGCCGTCCTCAACACCGGCTCGCGCACCTCGGGCGGGGCGCTGCTCGCCGCCGGCACCGTCTGGCTGGTGCTGCTGGCGCTGCTGCTGCCGCGCAGGCGGTTGCTGGCCCCGCTCATGGCGTTGCTGGTGCTGGTTGCGGCCGCCTTCGCCTGGCAGCGGGGCGTGGTCGAGCTGACCCCCAACCTGCTCGCGGCGCCGAGCGACCTGACGCACCCGGCATGGCGCAGCCTCGCTCGACACCTGGAGATCGTCCCCGACGCCGCCCCCGGGCCCTTCGAGGGGACGCTGGGCCAACGGCTGATGGCGCAGGCCGAACCGGAGCGGCGGTCCGTCCTCCACCAGACCGTCGGACGGTCCGAGGCGGGCGTGCCCTACGTCGCCTCGATCTACCTGCGGGCCGACGACCCGCGGCAGGTCGAGCTCAGTTCGCACCTCGCCACCGTCACGTGCGAGGTGGACGAGGTGTGGCGCCGCTGCGTCACGCCGGCGGCCTACGGTGACGACTACCTGCAGGCGCAGCTGCACCTGCAGGTGCTCGAGCGCGGCGGCAGCGTGGACGTGTACGTGTTCGGCGCCCAGTACGAGCGCGGCGAGACGGTGACGCCGTTCCTCGATCTGCGCCCCGCCTGGATCCCGCAGCCGATGGTGAACCGCTACGACCTGCGGCGCATCACCTTCCTGCCCGAGGACCGGGTGGAGATCTGGCGGGCGGGGCTCGACATCGCCCGCGCGTCGCCCTGGTTCGGGGTCGGGCTGGGCGCCGCCGCGGACGCGTTCCGCGAGCGCACGCGCGAGGCGCTCGCCGGCGACGGCGTGACCTACGCGCACAACCTGCTCGTGCAGCTGCTGGCCGTGCACGGCGTGGTCGGGCTCACCGGCGCGCTGCTCTTCGTGGGCGCGCTGCTGAGCACGCTCTCCCGCGCCGGCTGGGCACGCCTCGCGCCGCTGCTGTCGGCGTTGGTCCTGCTCAACACCTGGGACCTGACGCTGTTCGAGCCCTTCGTGTTCGTGCCCGCGGTGCTGGCGCTGGCGTCCTGGAGCGGGCGCTCAGGGCCGCCCCTCGGATCCCCGCGGCGGTGAGGCGCCGGGCCCCCCGGGTGAACCCGGGCCCCTCGGGTCGTCGGGCGCCGGTCGCTCGTCGGGCCGTCCGGACGCCTCGTCGGGCGGTCCGGGCGTCTCGCCGGGCGCCTCGCCAAGCGCC
>JAHYJQ010000311.1 GCA_019429025.1 Trueperaceae bacterium
CTGCAGGGTGCGGTGGCTGACGCCGAGCTGTCGGGCGAGGTCGGCGGCGGTGCGGGGGCCGGCGGCCAGGAGGCTGGCGAGGCGCAGGAGGCGGGTGGCCTTGTTCGATCCGCGGGTGGGCATCTTGGGGGCAGGGTCCGCGGACGGGCTGGCCTCGCGGCTGACGCGCAGCTTCAGGTCGACCAGCCGGAACCGTCCGGGCCTACCGTTGCCCTAGTCCAGGTCGAGTTGGTTATGGCTTCGGGGGCTCCGTCTTGAGGCCTCGACCTCGCCTGCCCACCATGGGCGTGTACCCAGCTCCAGCCGGCAGCGGCCGAGGCGTGCCCGCGCTCAGGGGGTGCCGGGATGCACGATCCATGCATGGACCGCACCGAGCCGAGGCGAGATGCTCATGTCGCACATCGTCGGAGAACGCCTGGCAGACGGGCACTTCGCGGGTCCACCGGGCAAGGCGGCACGCCGCAGTGTCACACCAAGTGCTATAGTGAATTCGCGGACCCGCCGCCTTGACGAGCGCCTTCAAGACGAAGGGTTTCGCTCGCTTCGCCAAGCGCGAAGGGCTGCCGGACGAGGTGTTGTGCCGAGCTGCCGAGGCGATGGAACGTGGGCTGATCGATGCCGATCTCGGCGGTGGCGTCGTCAAGCAGCGGCTGCCTCGGCCCGGACAGGGCAAGTGCGGCGGGTACCGGGCGATCGTGGCGTTCCGGCGTCGCGGGCGCGTGGTGTTCGTGTTCGGATACGCGAAGAGCTCGCGCAGCGCCATCGATGTGCGGGAGCTGGCGGGGTTCCGGTTGCTGGCGAAGCACGTGCTGGCCATGAGCGCGGACGACGTCGACCGAGCCGTGGAAGCCGGTGCGCTCGAGGAGGTGCGATGTGATGCCGAAGCGCGCGAAGCGGTACGGCAGTGATGGGCTCGCCGCCGTCCACGAGACGGCCTCGGACCTGCACGCGGCGGGACTGCTGGACAAGCGGACCATGCGCACGTTCGACGACCTGTGTCTGACCCCCGTCGAGGAGTTCACGCCGCAGCAGATCGTCGAGCTCAGGCTGCGCGAGCAGGCCAGTCAGGCTGTCTTCGCCAGGTACCTCAACGTGACGCCGAGCACGGTGAGCCAGTGGGAGCGCGGCGAGAAGCGGCCCCGGGGGGCGTCCTTGAAGCTCCTCGCGTTGGTGGCCAAGGGGGGGCTGCGGGCGATCGCATGAAGGGGCATCGCGTCGCCGGCTGACCCTCGAGGACGATGGCTGGTCGACCGCATCGGCGTGCAGCTTCCCGCGAAGGACCGCCCCATCCTGGCCGCGGCCGTCGGGTGCCGGGCGACCGTGCTGGTCACGGGCGACCGCAGGCACTTCGGGCCGTCGTTCGAACGCCGCTTCGGCGGCACCGTGGTCTTGTCGCCGCGCGAGGCGCTGGCGTTCCTGGTCGCGGGGAGCGGGGACCCGCGCTCCGCTTCCGACGTGCGCTGACCGTGCGCCCCTTCCGAAAGCGCAGCGCGCACCGGGTATCGTTGCGTCGTGATCATGACGGTGCTCGGTCCGATCGATCCCGATCGTCTCGGGTTCACGTTGCCGCACGAGCACGTGATGGTGGACTTCGGTGGCGCGGCCACGGCCGGTCCACACCGGTACGACCGTGACGAGGTGGTGCGGACGATGGAACCGCACCTGCGCGCTGCCATGGACGCCGGCGTCCGGTCGTTCGTCGACTGCAGCCCGATGTTCCTCGCGCGCGATCCCGTCGTGCTCCGTGAGCTCGCGCTGCGCACCGGAATGCACATCGTGACGAACACGGGCCAGTACAAGGAGCCGTACCTCCCCGACGAGACCTTCGCGCTGTTGGCGGAGGAGCTCGCCGACCAGTGGATCGCGGAGTGGCACGACGGCATCGACGGCACCGACGTCCGGCCGGGCTTCATCAAGACGGCGGTCGAACCGGAGCCGCTCGCGCCGGTCCAGCAGAAGGTCATCGCCGCCGCCACGCTCACGAGTCGAGCGACGGGCATGACGATCGGCACGCACACGTGTCGGGGCGTCCCCGCGCTGCAGGTCCTGAGGCTCCTCGATCGCTACGGCGTCGCGCCGCGGAAGTGGATCTTCATCCACGCGCATCAGGAGAGCGACATCGGCCTGCTCGAGCTCGTCGCGCGGTCGGGGTGCTGGATCGAGCTCGACGGGATCGGCCCGGCGACCGACGCCGCGACGCTGTCGACGCTGCTGCAGCTCCTGGACGCCGGGTTCGAGTCGCAGATCCTGCTGTCGCACGACGCCGGTTGGTACTCGGTCGGCGAGCCCGGCGGGGGCTCCGTGACGCCGTACACCGACCTGCCGCAGCGCTTCATCCCGCTCATGCGCGAGTTCGGGGTGTCGAACGCGTCGATCTTTGCCATGACGGTCACGAACCCGGCGCGTGCGTTCCGGATCGACCCGGCGTAGCGGCGATCCCGAAGCGGCGCATCGGTGGACCACGCTGGCCCATGGCAGCCGGGTTCTTGCCTACGGGCGTGCGATCGTCCGGATCGGCGTCCGTGAGGATGGCCATGGAGGTCGATGGCCATGGCCACGTGTGATACAGTGTCATACATGAAGACGTCGATCCTGACGCTGCGCTTGGACCCGGAACTCGGGCGCGACCTCGACGCACTGGCGACGGCCACCGACCAATCGCGTAGCGAGATCGTCCGCGAGGCGTTGCGACGCCGCTTGGCGGTGCTGCGGTTCGAGGGGGCGCGGCGCGCCGTGCTGCCGTTCGCGGAGGCCCGCGCGTACCTGACCGACGAGGACGTCTTCCGCGACGTCACCTGAGGGACGCGTGCGGGTCTGCCTCGACACCAACGTCCTGTTCGCAGCCTTCGCCACCAGGGGACTCTGCGCCGACGTGCTTCGTGTCGTGCTCGAGGACCACGAGTTGGTCGTCGGCGAGGTCCTCTTCGAAGAGCTCGAGCGGGCGTTGCGCGCGAAGTTGGCGCTCCCCGAGGCCCAGGTCGCCGCGGTCCTTGCGGCACTCGTCACGCCCGATCCGGTGCCTCGACCGCTCGCTCCCGACGCTCTGGCGGTGTCCGATCCGGACGATGCGTGGGTGGTCGCGACGGCCATGGCGGGGCGTGCCGACGTGCTCGTGACCGGTGACGCGGCCCTCCTGGCCGCCGCGCCGGGCGCACCGCTGCCGATCCTGTCGCCGCGGGGGTTCTGGACGTGGCTGCGCGGCGGGGGGCACGAGCGGTGAGTCGCGGCGTGGCGGGCGCGGCATGGGCGCAGCCGTCCAGTCCGCGGCGGTGCGGGGGCCGGCGCCCAGGAGCGCGGCGAGGCGCTGGAGGCGGGCGGCCTCGTGGGATCCGTGGGGGGCACCTTTGGGGGCAGGATAGGGCGGGTGCCGATCACGGCGCGATACTCAACCGGACGACGAGCCCGTCATGGTCCGACAGCCGAAGGCCGTCGCCGGCGACGCGGGGCAGCACGTTGACGTCGAGCACCTCGATGTCGGCGCCGACGAGCAGGTGGTCGATCTGCCCGCGGACCCAGCCCGCATCGTCGGCCGTGGGGCAGGCGAGTCCCTCGGCCATGACGCGCTGGAGGGATGCGTAGACGTCGGGCGGCTGCCGGAAGCGCGGTAGCCGCTGGTTGAGGTCGCCGAGGACGACGAGCGGCTCGGGGTCGGCGAGGTGCCTCCGCGCGATGCCGTGCAGCGCGTCGAGGTACCGGCGGTGGTCCTCCCAGGGTTCCCGGTCGCGGCGGCGCTCGACCTCTATCAGCGGGCGTGCGAGCGCGGCTCCACCGCCGGCTGCCGGAACGTGGCCGTCTTCATGGAGCGCGG
>JAHYJQ010000312.1 GCA_019429025.1 Trueperaceae bacterium
AGCCCGCCAGGAGCGATACGACCGGGGCGGCCAGCGCCGCCGGGTCACCGGCGGCGCAGCCGGCGCGGAAGCGCCCGACGTCGCTGGTGACCCGCCAGCGCAGGCGGTCGACCTCGACCTCGAGCCCGACCGCCTCGGGCGCGTGGCGCGCCCGGTGGACGAGTTGCCGGAGGTAGCGCAGGGCGTCGGCCTCGGGCGCCTCGGGCCGCAGGACGCCGACGAGATCTTCGCGCGTCCACCACCCGGGGCGGCAGGCCAACAGCGCGAGGAGCGCGCGTGGGGCGGTCGCCGTCCATGGGAGCGAGACGCCGTCCAGCACGAGCGTAGGCGGTCCGCAGAGACGCAGCTCCGGGGTCACCGCAGCATCATAGCGAGCGCGCAGAGCGCCGGCGTTGGCGCCGGACGCGCCACGGGCGCCCGCGCGACGCGTCGTCGCGCTACATCTGGCGCGGCGCCTCCACCCCGAGCAGCCCGAGCGCGCGAGCCAGCGTGTCGCGGACCTTGGCGACCAGCGCCAGCCGCGCCTCGCGCAGCCCCGGCTCGGCGCGCAGCACGGCGGTGTCGGGTCGGCCGTCGGGTCCGCGGTGGTTGTAGTAGCCGTTCCAGGCGGTCGCGAGGTCGAGCGCGTACTGCGCGACCACGTGCGGCGCGTCGTCGTGGGCGGCGTTGCGAACGACCTCGGGGTAGCGCGCGATCAGTTGGGCGAGCTTGACCTCGAGGGGACCGAGCGCGTCCCAGTCGGTGGCCCGGTCGTCGGCAGCGGCATCCGGTGCGGCGGGCGCCGCCGCCTCCGCGGCGGGCGCCGCCGCCTCCGCGGCGGCGCGCAGGATGCTGTCCGCCCGCGCGTGGGCGTACTGCACGTAGGGCGCGCTGTCGCCGGCGAGGCTCAGCGCCTGCTCCCAGCGGAAGTCGATGACGCGCTTGGCCTCGCTCTTGAGCATGGCGAAGCGCAGGGCGCCGACGCCGACCGCGCGCGCGACGTCGTCGATGGCGGGCAGGTCGGGCTGCTTGTCGGCCACCACCGCCCGCGCGCGGCGCACGGCCTCCTCGAGCACGGCGTCGATCGCCAGCGTGACACCCTTGCGGCCGCTCATCGCCTGGCCCTCGAGGGTGACGACCTCGTACGCGAGGTGGTGGAGAACCGCCTCGCCGGCGCCGTCGTTCGTGGCCACCGAAGCGTCGTCGCTGGCCGCCCGCGTCAGCTCCAGCGCCGCGCGCACGATCGCCTGGGGGTGCGCCTGACGGACGTCGATGACGTTGACGGCCTGCTGGGCGTGCCCGAAGTCGTGGCCCTCGATCTCGGCCGCGCCGTCCGGGTGGGTCGTCCACAGCGTGTGCCCCGACGGCTGCCGGTCGAACGCGCGGTAGGCCATGCCGGCCAGCCGGCCGACCTTCCACAGGTGGTAGCCGATGTCCTTGGCGACGTACATCGCGTTGCCGCCCGAGCGCACCAGCACGACCTGCGGCTCCTCGAGGCCGGGGAGGAACTCGGAGACGTCCATGACGAGCGCGCCGGCGAACTTGCCCTCGGTCGGCCGCGTCACGTGGGGCAGCCGCTCGAGCACCTCGAGGCCGCGCTGCAGGAAGCCGGCGGCGACGACGTCGGACTCCCACACCAGCAGGTCGTACTCGGCACCGAGCGCGTGGTAGGTCGCCAGCTGCGCGCGGACGATGCGCTCGACCTCGTGGCGCAGCTCGCCGCGCTCGAGCCGGTGCATCACCTCGGCCACGCCGCGCTCGATCGTGTCGGGGTCGCGCTCCTTGGCCTCGCCGAGGCGCACGTAGAGCCGCCCGAGCCAGTGGTCGTACTTCTCGTCCGCCGGCGGCGTCTCGTCGAAGTAGCGGACGGCGAAGAGGCTCTCGGCCGCCTGCCGGCCGGTGTCGTCGATGTAGTTCTGCACCTCGACGCGGTGGCCGGCGGCCCGCTCGATGCGGGCGACGGCGTCGCCGAGGACGATGTTGCGCAGGTGGCCGACGTGGGCCTCCTTGTTCGGGTTGACGCTGGTGTGCTCGATGACGACCTTGCGACCGGAGGGAGGCAGGTCGAGCGGGGCCCGGACCACCGCGCGCACGAAGGCGCCCGGGTCGACGTAGGCGTTGAGGTAGGGGCCGACGGCCTCGACGCGCGCGACCCCCTCCGGCGGCACGACGGCGGCGGCCAACTCGGCCGCGATCTGCGCGGGGTTGCGGCGCAGCCTCTTGGCGAGGCCGAAGGCGATCGGGCTGCCGTAGTCGCCGGGCTTGTCGTCGGGGACCCGCAGGACGGGCACCTCGAGGGCATCGGCGTCGGCGGGCTCGGGCAGCAGCGGCCGGACGGCGTCGCGCAGCGCGCTCTGAAGGGCGGGGATCAAGTCGGCCATGACCCACGGAGGCTACCACCGGGGCCCACGCCACGGTGCCCGGGGGGTGCGGGTGTAGACTGCCAGCACGTCGCCCACGACGCGACCCTCGGTGCGTTATCAGGTACATTGACAACGGTACACTCAGGTTCATAGGAATCTGACCGCTCAACCTCATCTCGTCACGAACGCCCATCCTCGCCGCTTTCGGCGAAGCCCCCACGCTCGACGAAAGGCCCGCCGGAGCGCGGCGAACCCGCCACCGACCGCCTAAGGAGCCGCACATGGCCGACGACGCCACCATCCCCACCGCGTTCGACCGCCCGGTGCCCGTGTGCCCGGTGCGCGGCTCGGTGCTCTTCCCCACCATGGTCATGCCCATCGACGCCGGGCGCCCGGTGTCGATCCGCGCCATCAACGCCGCGCTCGACCGCGACCGCACCATCGTCATCGTCAGCCAGCGCGACCGCGAGGTGGAAGAGCCCGCGCCCAAGGACCTCTACGACGTCGGCACCGCGTGCCACATCATGCGCATGAAGAAGAACCCCGACGGCAGCATCCAGATGCTGGTACGCGCCGTCAGCCGCGTGAAGATCGTGCAGTACACCTCCGAGGCCGGGGTGATCGAGGCCGACGTCGAGACCCTCGAGGTCGAGTCCGGCGACCCGGTGCTGCTCGAGGCCGCCTTCCGCGAGCTCAAGGAGAAGTTCTCGGACCTCGTCGAGCACGGCGGTCGCGGCCTGCAGGCCGAGGTGGCGCAGTTCGTGCTCAACCTCGAGGACCCCGGGCAGTTCGCCGACTACGTCGCCTACCACCTCGACTTCAAGGTCGGCGACAAGCAGGCCGTCCTCGAGGCCCCCAGCGTCGCCGAGCGCCTGAAGAAGACGCTGGTCCTGCTCGACACCGAGCTCGAGCTGCAGGAGACCCAGCGGCGGCTCCAACGCGAGGTGAAGGACGAGATCGACCGCAACCAGCGCGAGTACTTCCTGCGGGAGCAGATCAAGGCGCTGCAGAAGGAGCTCTCCGGCTCCGACGACGAAGAGGACGAGATCGAGGCCTTCCGCGAGAAGCTCGAAGCCCTGGAGCTGCCCGAGGCCGTCATGAAGGAGGCCAACCGCGAGCTCAACCGCATGTCGCGGATGCACCCCGACTCGGCCGAGGCGTCGGTCATCCGGACCTACCTGACCACCCTCACCGAGCTCCCCTGGAACGTTCGCAGCGAGGACAAGCTCGACGTCGAGGTGGCCGCCGAGGTCCTCGAAGAGGACCACTACGGCCTCGAGAAGGTCAAGGACCGGGTGCTGGAGTACCTGGCCGTGCGCAAGCTGAAGAGCGAGCGGGCCGCCGCCGGCGAGCTCGACCCCGCCGAGATCCACAAGGGGCCCATCCTGCTCTTCGCGG
>JAHYJQ010000313.1 GCA_019429025.1 Trueperaceae bacterium
GGGGTGACGGCGTGCGGGTCCATCCCCAGCAGCGTCTCGGCGGCGTATCCGGTCATCGCCGCGTACGCCGGGTTGACGTACCTGAAGCGCAGGTCGGGCCCGGTGACGGTGAGACCCTGCGCGACGGTCTCCATGACCGCGCGCGCGAAGTCGCGTTCCGCCGCGAGGGCCGCGCGTTGCGCGCGCTCGTCGGTCACGTCGCGGTGCACGGCGACGTAGCCGCCGACGTCCCCGCCGTCGTCGCGGATCGCGTGGGCGTCGACGGCGGCCCAGTAGGGGGTGCCGTCCTTGCGGTAGTTGAGGAGCGTCTCGGAGAACGCGCCCGTCGCCTGCAGCGACGCGCGGATGCGGTCGATCACCATCGGGTCGGTGCCCGGGCCCTGCATGAGCTCGCCCGGTCGCCGGCCCACCACCTCGTCGAGCGGGTAGCCCGAGATGCGGGCGAAGGCCTCGTTCGCCCACTCGATGCGCTCGTCGGCGTCGGTGATGAGCACGCCGTTCGAGGTCAGGCTGGCGGCCATGGCGAGACGCCGGTTCTGGCGCTCGATCGACCCCATCGGGGGCCGTGGGTCCTTCGCCCGGAGCGTGTCCACGTGTTCCGAGTCTAGCGCGGTTCCGCTTGCGGTCGCCGCCGTCAGGCGCGAGCCGGACGGGGCGCCGGGGTGCGCGCTCCGACCGCGTGATCGGCGCGGGCCGCGTGGCGCGCGCGCAGCAGCTCGAGGACGTGGTGGATCGTCTGCCGCATGGGGACCGGCTTGACCAGCACGTCGGTCGCCTCCAGGGCGAGCGCCCGCGCTCTGGCCGCGGCCGAGGCGTCGCCCGTCATGACCAACACGGGCCGGAACACGCTGGCCCCCTCGCCGTCGCGCAGCCGAGCGAGGATCTCGTAGCCGTCCAGGTGGGGCATCGTCAGGTCGAGGACCACCAGGTCGGCGTCCACCTCGCGGATGACGCGCAGGGCTTCGCGAGGGTCGGTGACGCCGTGGACCTCGGAGACGCCGGCGCGCGTCAGCAGGTCGGTCATGAGCGCCACGGTCGCGTCGTCGTCATCGACCACGACGACGCGGTCGGCGGCGGCGCGCCCGGCGCCTGCGGTGGGGGGAACTCGCGTGGGCATCATCACGGACCCCGTTGTGACACGCGGGCTCTGTCGGATTCCTCACGCGCTGGCGCGGTGCCCGGCGCGCGGCCCACCGTCGCCAGGACGACGAGGCCGACGCCTACGCCGAACGTGAACGCCATCGAGGCGCGCATCGTGCCCCCTCTCGCGCGCTGGCGCGCGCCGCGACCGCGCCGATTGAGAAACCCGTCAGAGCCCGTGGGCGAGGATGGGGCAACGCCAACGGTTCGCGCTTCGGCGCGGCAGCGCACGCCCCAGCGATCACGCGGGGCGGCGCGCCCACGCGCGCCAGCGCGGTGAGGAGCACGGCCATGACCATCGCCACGGCCCGCACCCCCGGGGTGGGGCCGCGCCCGGCACCCTCGTTCCAGACCGCCTACGGCGAGGTGGTCCCGACGGTGCGGTCGGAGCAGATGCGGTCCCTGGAGCGAAGCTGGCTGCGCGAGCGCAACGGCACGCCCGACCACCTCGCGGCCCTGGCCGGTGGGCGGCTGGCGGGCGTCGTCGCGGGCTGGCAGACCGCCGGCCCGCTCCGTGTCGTCGTCGTGGCCGGGGCAGGTTGGAACGGCGCCGCCGGCCTGCACGCGGCGCGGGCCCTCGCGCAGATGGGGCACGCGGTCGCGGTGGTGCCGGTGGTCCAGGGCCCCTTCGGGGCGCGCGGCGTTGCCTCGTCGCCCGTGCTGCGGGGCGCGGTGGTGCGGGTGGTCGATCCGGGCCGCCGAGAGGCAGCCCTCGGAGAGGCCGACGTGGTGGTCGACGCCATCGTCGGCTGTGGCCTGCAGGGCGCCGCGCGCGGGCTGGCGGGGGACGTCATCCACGACGTGAACCGGCTCGCGCGGCGCATCGTCGCCGCCGACGTGCCGTCGGGCATGGACGCCGACACGGGCCTCGCCTGGGGGCCGGTGGTGCGGCCGACCGTGGTCGTCGCCTTCGGGCTCCCCAAGGCCGGCCTGGCGCAGGCCGCCGCCTTCGGCAGCGACCTGCTGCTGGCCGACCTGCGCTTCGCGCCCAGCGCCGTCCGCGCCTTGGGGCTCGGCTACGGCGACCCGTTCCGGCGGGGGCCGGTGGTGGCGGTGCGGGTCGTTGGCTGAGGGTTGGCCTGGCAGATGCGGGTCATTTGCCACTGGTAGCAGGCGGGCGATCGTGTAGTGCGCAGTGCGTCACGTCGGCCTGAAGCGAGAAGGGCTACCGTCCACCCAACGACCGGTGCCGTCGACCCCGTCCCTATGGTGATCTACGAAGTCGGGTCGTCGGGAGGCGAGCGAGTTCCGCGTTCGCGCGGGCTGCAGTGGTCGGTCAGGAGGTGGGAGTTGACACGCCATCGCTGGGTTCTTCTCGCTCTCGTGCTGTTCGTGGCCATCGTCGCCGCGAGTTGCGGCGGGTCCCCGCCAGGCGACCAGGCCGCCCGCTGGGACTCGGCGCGGTGGGCGCAGGCGTCGTGGGCCCCATGACGCCGCCCTACTCGAACGTCCGCGCACGCCCGCGTCCGGCCATCGCGAGCTCTCTCGGAGGTCTCTGGTGAACCAGGTTCGTTACGTCCTGCTCATGATCACGCTCGTCGCCCTCGTGGGCGTGTCCGCCCTCGCGCTCGACGTCCCCAACACCTTCGTGTCCGGCGACGTCATCAGCGCCGCCGAGATGAACGCCAACTTCGCTGCCGTCGAGGCGGCGGTGACCGCGCTGGAGGCGGCCCAGCCGCGCGTGGCGCACGAGAAGGTCGATGGTCGGGTCGACGTCAACTCGGTTACCATGGTGGACGTCGCCGTCGTGTCGATCGACGCCCCGGCAGCTGGCGTAGTGCTGGTTCAGTTCACCGCGCAGGCGGGATTCAGCGAGACGCTGAACACCAACGGCATGGCGCTCCAGATCGACACGACGGCGGGCGGCGACCGAATCATCACGGAGTACTACAACGTGGCCCAGACGCCGGCCAACACGAGCGCCTACTGGCTGCCGGTCGCGACGCAGCGGGCGTTCGAGGTCGGGGCCGGGACCCACGAGTTCCGCGCCGAGGCGCGGGCGCACGGCACCCTCGACGGCACTCGCTGGATGTACAACCCCAGCATCACCGCGACCTGGTATCCGGCGGACAGCGTCGCCCTCAGCTCGGCGATCTCCACCAGTTCGTTCGGCGGCGACAACCTGCGCTGACGCCCCGATGGCGCCGGACCCCCGGTGTACGATGCCCGCACCATGAGCAGCGTGCGGGACTACTACGAGACGCTCGACTACGGCCCGGCCCCCGAGGCGGCCGACGCGGCGCGCGGCTGGCTCGCGCGCCACGGCGGCCGCCTCGGGCACTGGATCGACGGCGGCTGGGCGGAGGTCGGCTCCGACGTCTTCGAGACCCTCGACCCCGCCACCGGCGCGACGCTGGCGACGGTGGCGCAGGGGTCGGCGGACGATGTCGACCGCGCCGTCGCCGCCGCCAGCGGCGCGCTGCCCGCCTGGCGCGCGCTCGGCGGCCACGGCCGCGCCCGCCACCTCTACGCGTTGGCCCGCGCGGTGCAGAAGCACGCCCGGCTGCTGGCCGTGCTGGAGACGCTCGACAACGGCAAGCCGATCCGCGAGACGCGCGACCCCGACGTGCCCCTGGTGGCGCGGCCCTTCTACC
>JAHYJQ010000314.1 GCA_019429025.1 Trueperaceae bacterium
CGCCGCCCGGCCCGCCGCTGACGGCCGAGCCGCCGCCGATGCTAGGCTGACCACCATGCAGGACGCGCGTCCCGGGCCCAAGCTCGGCTGGTACCTCCTCATCTCGCTCCTCGCCTACGCGGTCATCGCGTCGGTCGCTTGGCGCGGCGCGGTCGTCGAACTGCGCGAGGCCCGCCTGGTGCTCGCCGGCGCGGAGGCGGGCGCAGGGGCAGGGGCGCCCGCGGGTGCTGGCACACCCGCCGCTGCGGCAGCGACCGCGCTCGGCGGCGACGTAGGCGCGGCCTCCGCCGGCGAGGCGCCGGCGGGCGGGCCCCCGGCGACCGGCCACGCCGAGCTCGCGGCCGACGTCGGGCTGTGGTTCCCCGTGCCCGGTGCCCGCGTCCCCGAAGACGACGCGCACCTGCCGGGCGCGCCCAGGCCGTACCGCTCCGGCGTGAGCGAGGGCTTCGTGTTCTGGCCCGACGGCGCCGGCGTGCCGCTCGCGTTCGGGACCCCGGTCATCGCCGCCGGCTCGGGCGAGGTGTTGCGGGTGGACGCGCCCTACGCCGAGCTCGACGAGGCGACCTGGGAGGCGCTGCTCGTTGCCGTGGCCGACGGCGCCGACGAGGACCAGCTCGATGCGTTGCGCGGCCGCCAGGTGTGGATCCGGCTCGACGACGGTCGTGTGCTGCGCTACGGCCACCTCAGCGGCGTGCGCCCCGGCCTGACCGTCGGCCAGCGCGTCGCGCGCGGCCGCGTGATCGGCTTCGCCGGCAACTCCGGCACCTTCGACGGCGTGGTAGGCCGTACCGCCAACGCCCGCCTCCACTTCGAGATCCGCGACGGCGACGCCTTCGTGGGTGAGGGGCTCGACCCCGACGGCGTGCGCCTGCTGGCCGCGTCGCTGTTCACGGGCCCATGACGAAGGGACGCCGGCTCCCCCCGCCACGCGGGCCGCACGAGGTCACGGCGATCGAGACGCTGTGGCGCAACCCCTGGGTGCGCGGGCTCACCTACCTCGTGGCGGCCATCCTGCTGCTCGTCTTTCTCATCACCCAGCGGAGCGCCTACGCGTTCGCCCTGCAGGTCGCGGTCGCCGGCTTCCTCATCGCCTACATCTTCAACCCGCTGGTCGACCTGCTCGGCCGGCTGCGCATCAACCGCGGCCTGGCGGTGACGCTGGTGTTCCTGCTGCTGGTGCAGGCGCTGGTGGCGGGGTCGGTCCTGTTCAGCCAGGTGGTGGCCGAGGCCGCGCGCTTCGTCAACCTGCTGCCCGCCGCGCTGAGCAACCTCGGCGACACCTTCGGGGTGGTCAGCGGTTGGCTCGGGCGGCTCGGCGAGTCGCTGCCCGACGTGCTGCGGGAGCGGTTCGGGATCGAGGCGGGCGGCGAGGAGTTCGCCGCGCAGGTGCAGGACCAGATCGCTGCCTGGCTGACCGCCGGTGCCCAGGGCGTGGTCGCCTTCCTGGAGCGCATGCTCAGCGAGGGCCCGGGGGTGCTGGTCGCCGGCGCCACGACGATCGTCAGCGGCGCCTTCCAGGTGGTGCTCATCGCCATCGCCTCCGTCTACATGCTCTACGACTTCCCGCGCCTGACCGCGAACGCGCGGCGTTTCGTGCCGGTTCGCTACCGCGGCCTCCACGGCGACCTGGTCCGCAAGGCGGACCGCGCCGTCGGTGGCTACCTCCGGGGGCAGGTGCTCATCGCCATCGCCCTCGGCTTCCTGCTGTGGATCGGACTGTCGCTCATCGGCCTGCCGCTCGCGACCGCCATCAGCGTGCTGGCGGCGGTCTTCAACCTCGTCCCCTACCTCGGCCCGATCGTCGCCACCGTGCCCGCGGTGCTCCTCGGCTTCACCGTCTCGCCGCTGACGGCGCTCCTGGCGCTGATCGTGTTCTTCGCGGCGAACCAGATCGAGGCGCACCTGCTCGGGCCGATGATCCTGGCGAAGTCGACCGACCTGCACCCGGTGACGGTGCTGGTGTCGATCCTCGTCGGCGTCGGCTTCCTCGGTCTGCTGGGGGCGTTCCTGGCGGTGCCGGTGGTGGCGCTGGTCAAGGTCGTGCTCGAGGAGTACCTGCTGACGCGGCCGCCGTACCAGGAGGACGCGCAGGGGCCGGAGCCGCCCGACCCGGATGACGGACGGCCCGAGGGCGAGGCGCCGGATGCCGACGCTCCCGCGGGCGCGCGCCCGGCGCAGACCGCCGCGCCCTGATGGGGCCAACCCGTCAGGGGCGCGCGGGCGGGCGCGGGTAGACTGGGACCCGTGGCCAAGCGGGCTGTCAGCGACGACCGCAAGCGCGGCGGCGGTCGATCCGCGCGCCGGCGGCCGCGGTCCGCCGCCCGCACGCTCGATCTCGAGGCCGTGGGCCTCGTCCTGCTGGCCCTGGGCACGGCGCTGCTGCTCGTGCTGCTGCCGCGCTTCCCGTCCGGCGACGTGGGCGTGTGGCTGCGCGCCTACCTGGCCGACCCGATCGGCTGGGGCGCCTGGGCCTGGCCGTGGCCGTTCCTGCTCCTGGGCGGCCTGTTCCTGCTGCGCCGCAGCCCGCCGCGCTGGCCGCGCGTGCTGCTCGGTTACCTCATCGCCGCCGCCGGCGCGTGGTCGCTGCTCATGCTGCTCGCGCCGGCGCGGGCCGGCACCTGGGGCGCGGCGTTGCGCGGTTCGTTGACGGGCGCAGGCGGTGTGCTGGCCTACGTGCCCGCGGTGTTGCTGCTGGGTCTGGGTGTCGAGCTGATGCTCGGCTGGCGCCCGAGCACGATCCTGCGCGCCGTCCTGCGGGCCGTGATCCGGGCGCTGCGGACGGTCACGCGGGCGGCGTGGCAGGCGCGGGTGCGGGCGCGGGCGCGCGCCGCGTTCCGGGCGGACGTGGCGCGGGTACGGCGGGAGCTGCGCGAGCTCGACCGCGACCTGGCCGCGCTGGCCTCGCTCTACCCGGGCAGCGGCGAGCTCGACCGCTGGCGCGCCAGCGTGCAGGAGACGGTGGCCTCGCTGCGCGCTGCCGACGCCGCCGCGCTCGACGGCGCACGCACCGACGTCGCCGCCTGGCGCGGCGCGGTCGGCGACTTCGCCCGCGATCGGGCGCGCGAGCTCGGGCACCAGCTGCGCGCCGAGGGCGTCCGCCCGCCGCAGGCCCACGACGACGGCGACGAGCGCCGGGGCGAGGGGTTCGAGGACTGGGCGCGCCACCAGCGCGCCGTGGTCGACGAGGCGCTGGCGGGCCCCGGGCGCGGCGCGCTGCGCTCGGTGGCCGCGGCCGAGGTCGTGCGCAAGGCGCTCGCGCTCGACCTGACCGGCCTCGTCGACCGCCACCGGCGGCTCATGCGCGAGCGCGACCTGGCCGAGTCCGGCCTGGCCGACGCGCGCCCGCGCGACCTGGCGCCGGTCGCGCAGGCCCACGCCGAACGCGTGACCGCGCTGCGGGCGGTGGAGGACGACGCCGCCCTGCTGGCGGCGGACGCGGGGACCCTGGACGCCTGGCGCGAGTTGCTCGAGACGCTCGCGCGGCTGGCGGACGCCTACCCCGACGACGAGGAGATCCTGGCGTGGGACGCCTCGCTGGCCGAGGCGCTGCGGGCGGAGGGCCGCACCGAGCTGACGCGCCACGCCGGCTGGGGCGAGGCCCTGCGCGGCGCGGAGCGGGCGGCGCGCGAGCGGGCGGCGGCCGCCGCCGCCGCGCTGGCCGCCGCCAGGGCGAACGCCGCCGACGATGAGGACGGGTGCGATGAACGCGGCGAC
>JAHYJQ010000315.1 GCA_019429025.1 Trueperaceae bacterium
ACCACCCAGACCGGCGCGAACGCTGCGGTCGCGGCCAGCGCCCGGTCGATGAGGCGCGTCCCCGCCACGAGCTCGCGGGCCTTGTCGGCGCCGAAGCGGCGGCCGACGCCGCCGGCGAGCACGACGGCGGCGACGGGCGCGCCGCGCCAGTGGGTGACGCGCACAGGGGCCACGAAGTCAGCCTACCGCGGTCCGTCGGGCGGCCGGTGACGCCTGCACCGGCGAAGCGCGCGAGCGTGGCGGGGCGCCCCACGGGTCCGCCGCGCGGCGGGTAGCGTGCGTCCATGATCCTGCTGCGCCGGACCCTGGTCGCGCTCGCCGTCGCCCTCGTCGTGGTGGTGGCGGGGGTCGCCGTCTCGATCCCGTTCGACGGTTGGCTCAACCGCGGCCGCGTCGCGGCGCTGACGAACGTCGTCGCGGACGGCGCGACGCCGGTGGCCGTCTACCTCGCCCGGCCGGCCGAGGCCGACGGGCCGCTGCCGGTGGTGGTGATGATCCACGAGTTCTGGGGGCTCAACGAGGCGCTGTTGTCCAAGGCCGACCTGCTGGCGGCCGACGGCTGCCTGGTGGTCGCGCCGGACACGCTGCGCGGCACCACGACACGCTGGTGACGCCGGCCGAGGTCGACGGCTTCGAGCGCGCGCTGCGCCGGGCCGGGACCGATCACGTGCTCCTGAGCTTCGACGGCGTGGGCCACGCGTTCGTGACGTCGGCCGCCGGCATCGCGTCGGACGCGACGCAGGCCGCGGCCTGGGGCGCGTGGACGGCGTGGCTGCGCGAGGTGACGACGGTGCGGGCCGGCGGCGACGCGCGCTGACCCTGCGGCGATCGCGGCGGGGCTCGGCGATCGCGGCGGTGCGCACCCGTCGTGCGGCGGGACCCAGCGGGGCCGGCACCGGAGGCCCACAACGAAAACCGCCGCCCCTTCCGGAGCGGCTGATAAGGGCAACATACCCCGGTATGCGGCATCCGTCAAGGTCTTGCGGGCGGGTGCCGCCGGATCGAGGCCATCACGCGGAGAATCCGCCCGAGAGGCCGAAGAAGGCGGGTCAAACCGCCCGTTTGAAGGGGTAGATCTCGTAGCTCCGCCAGACGCCCTCGCGGTGGTAGACGTCGGCCTCGAGCATGCGGCGCGCGCCGGCCTCGTCCTCGGCCTCGACGACGAGCGCGGAGCCGATCATCGTTCCGTGGGCGTCGAGCAGGGCGCCGCCGACCTGGAGCGTCCCGCTCGCCGCGAGCGCGCGCGCCCCTTCGAGGTGGCGTTCGCGCACGCGCTGGCGGCGTGTGGGGGCCTCGGCGTCGGTGCCGTCCTTGGCAATCACGAGGTAGAGCATCGGGGACCTCCTGGGTTTGGACTCGGCCGGGGCCGCGGGCGGGGGCCGGCTCGCCGGGCGGCTGCGCCGGCCCCCTCAAAGTTGAGTGCATGAGACTCAAATCCGTTGACAAGAGCCGCCCGCGCTGCTATGCTCGGCCCGAGCGGGCGACCTGCGTCGGATCGTATCAGGTCCGTTGCGCGGGTCCATCACGTCCACCCGGGGCGCGCGGAGCGCCCACGCGAAGGAGCGTCCACCATGGCCAAAGCCGTCGGGATCGATCTCGGCACCACCAACAGCGTGATCTCCGTCATGGAGGGTGGCGAAGCCACCGTCCTCGTCAACAGCGAAGGCAACCGCACCACCCCCTCCGTCGTCGGCTTCAAGGAAGACGTCCGGCTGGTCGGCCAGGTCGCCAAACGCCAGGCCGTCCTCAACGCCAAGGGCACCCTGTTCGAGATCAAGCGCTACATGGGGCGCACCTGGGACGAGGTGCACACCGAGGTCGAGCGCGCGCCGTACGAGGTCGTCCGCGGCGACGACGGCGGCGTGCGCTTCGTGGTGGCCGGCGAGAAGTACACCCCGGAAGAGGTCTCGGCGATGATCCTGCGCAAGATGGTCGCCGACGCCAGCGAGCAGCTGGGCCAGAAGATCACCAAGGCCGTCATCACCGTCCCCGCCTACTTCAACAACGCCCAGCGCGAGGCCACCCAGAACGCCGGCAA
Source organism: Trueperaceae bacterium (assembly GCA_019429025.1). Classification (GTDB taxonomy): domain Bacteria; phylum Deinococcota; class Deinococci; order Deinococcales; family Trueperaceae; genus JAABTL01. The sequence goes on from JAHYJQ010000315.1 coordinate 2,039, forward strand.
GATCGCCGGTCTCGAGGTGCTGCGCATCGTCAACGAGCCCACCGCGGCGGCGCTGGCCTACGGCCTCGACAAGAAGGGCAACGAGACCGTCCTGGTCTTCGACCTCGGCGGCGGCACCTTCGACGTCTCCATCCTCGAGGTGGGCGACGGCGTGTTCGAGGTGCGCTCGACCTCCGGCGACACCCACCTCGGCGGGTCCGACATGGACTACGCCGTCGTGAACTGGCTGGCCGACGACTTCCAGAAGGAGTACGCCGTCGACCTGCGCAAGGACAAGCAGGCGCTGCAGCGCCTCCTGGAGGCGTCCGAGAAGGCCAAGATCGAGCTCTCCGGGCTGCCCGAGACCACCGTCAGCCTGCCCTTCATCGCCATGGACCCGGCGTCGAACGCGCCGCTGTACCTGGAGAAGAAGCTGACCCGGGCCAAGTTCGAGGAGCTGATCGCGCCACTGATGGCGCGCGTGCGCGGCCCCGTGGAGCAGGCGCTCAAGGACGCCAAGCTGAGCCGCGACCAGGTCGACGAGATCATCCTCGTCGGCGGCGCCACCCGCGTGCCCGCGGTGAAGAGGCTCGTCAAGGAGTTGCTCGGCAAGGACCCCAACCAGACGGTCAACCCGGACGAGGTCGTCGCGCTCGGCGCCGCCATCCAGGCGGGCGTGCTGACCGGCGAGGTCGACGACATCGTGCTCCTCGACGTCACGCCGCTCAGCCTCGGGGTCGAGACCAAGGGCGGCGTCTTCACCAAGCTGATCGACCGCAACACCACCGTGCCGGTCCGCAAGAGCGAGACCTTCTCGACGGCCGACCACAACCAGACCGGCGTCGAGGTGCACGTGCTGCAGGGCGAGCGGGCGATGGCCAGCGACAACAAGTCGCTGGGCCGCTTCAAGCTCGACGGCATCCCGCCCATGCCCGCCGGCATGCCGCAGATCGAGATCACCTACGACATCGACGCCAACGGCGTGCTCAACGTCTCGGCGAAGGAGAAGTCGACCGGCAAGGCCGCCTCGATCACCATCCAGAACACGACCACGCTGGCCGACACCGAGGTCGAGCGCATGGTGCAGGACGCCGCCAGGAACGCCGAGGAAGACAAGGTCCGCAAGGAGAAGGCCGAGGCGCTCAACCAGCTCGATGGCCTGCGGCTGCAGGCGCAGAAGGCGCTCGACGAGGCGACCGCGGCGACCGACGAGCAGAAGCAGCCGCTGCAGGCCGCCATCGCCGACGCCCAGGGCGCGGTGGAGGCGCAGGCGCCCAAGGCCGAGGCCGAGGCCAAGACCCAGGCGCTGGCCACCGCCCTGCAGGCGTTCCAGCAGGCCGTCGCCGCGGCGACGGCCAGCGAGGCGGAGCCGACCCCGGAGGCCGGTCCCGAAGCCAGCGGCGATGACGACGTCATCGACGCCGACTTCAAGCCCGCGTCGTGAGCGCCATGGACGACGTCCGGGACGAGCGCGAGGTGACGGAGGCCGCCGGCGGCGAGGCGACCCGCGTCGAGGACGCCGGCGGGCCCGAGGCGACGGCCGACCTCGACGAGGTCGAGGTCTGGCGGGCCGAGCTCGCGCGCGCCAACGAGGCGCTCGAGTTGGCGCGCGCCGAGCTGGCGGCGGCCGTGGACCGGGCCCTGCGGGCGCGGGCCGAGCTGGAGAACCTGCGGCGACGCCA
>JAHYJQ010000316.1 GCA_019429025.1 Trueperaceae bacterium
TTCTGCGACCTGTGCCTGCGACAGCCCGGCTTCCATGCGCGCCTTGAGCAAGATGTCCAGGAGCGCGCCCTCTTCACGCTCGATGCGCTCGACTTCCCGTCGAACGCCGGGGCGACGCATCAGCGTGCCGACGACATCGTCATGAGTTCGCATGCTTGGCCTCCTTCATGCGCCTGCGCGCGAGTTCGAGCCGCGCCGCCTACCCCGCCCGCCAGAGCCGCAGGACTTCTCGGACCCGCGGGGCGACGCGGTCGCGTGCCTCGTGCCGCGGGAGGCCCGACGCCAGCAGCGCGTCGTAGTCCGTCTCGTGGTGGCGGACGTGGGCGGCGACGGCGAGGTGCACGGCCTCGGCATCGAGCGCCTTCGCCGCAGCGGAGCGCCCGACCCGGCCGCTGTACTTGCGGCAGGCGTGTGCGGCGATCTCGTGCTCCCGTTCGGGCGGCGCGCCGGGGAACGTCTCCCGCACGCGGTCGGCGAAGCTCTTCAGGTAGTCGCGGTCGAGCTCGCCGCGTCGCTCGGCCTCCCGCTCACGGCGGCGGGCCCGGGCGTCGGCGTCGGACAGGCACTGGGCCTCCGCCCGGTCGAGCGCCGCGACCTCGACCAGCAGGCCCTGCCGCTCGTAGCGCTTGCGGGCGCGACTCCACCGCAGCACGACGGCGGAGAGGGTCGAGTGGGCCCGCGCGCGGCGCGTGAGGGCGGCGTCGCCGGCCGGCAGGAAGGCCAGGTGGTCGAGGTCGGCGCAGGCGAGGCAGAACGCGCGCCCGCCGTCGCCGAGGGTGATCCAGGCGCCGCGCCCGAGGTCCTCGCGGCACTCGTCGCAGGTGGCGTCGCGGCTCGTGATGAAGATCGTGAGGTCGGGGGCGTCACGCGGGGGCATGGTCGCTCATGCGCTTGGAGGAAGACGCGGGTGAGCACCTCCGCGATCGCCTGGCGCGCCGTGTAGGATCACCGCGGCCCATGCTCGGCGGTGGTGCCGGACGATCATGACACCGCGGTGTCGAGGTCATCGAGGAGCGCCTCGCACTCGGACCTGAGTGCGGGGACGTCGTGCGTGGCGATGCCCCACACGATCTCGTCATCGATCGAGGGGTAGTCGTGGGTCAACTGGTTGCGGAAGGCGACGATCATCGAAACATGCGAGATGCCGTCCGCCAGAACCGGGGCCAGCCGCGACAGCGAGTTGACGGCCCCGCCGATGGTGATGAACTGTCGTTCGACCGCGGCGCGGATGATCGGGTCGCCTCGGTAGCCCGCCAGGTCGAGTCCTCGAAGCGCGAGGTCGATCAGGTCGCACGCTTCGACGATGTCGGCAAGGTAGGCGAGCGGACTACGCGGCATACAGCATCTGCTTCGTGCGGTCGACCTCGCGAGCGATGTACCGGTTCTTGATCGCGCCCGCTGATACCAGGTCGACGTTCGTTCCCAACAGCTTTCTTAGTTCGGCCAACAGCCCGAAGTACGCTCTCGCCTTCTCGTAGGGTTCCAAGGGTGTGAACTCGACGAGGAGGTCGATGTCGCTCTCGCCGGGACGGAAGTCGTCACGCAACGCGGAGCCGAACACGAACATGCGCGCCACGGCGTGCCGCTCGCAGAGGGCGGCGATGGCCTTTCGCTCGTCTTCCGGCAGGTGGACCATCCGGGTGGCCTCCCATCCCATCCTATCGGCCCCGGCGATGTGGTCGTGCCCATGCGCGTAGCTGCTCGGCGGCGCGTCACCGCCTCTGGAACGCCGTTCGCCAGCGCTTCCGCGGGTCGTCGAACTTGACCGACGCCGGGTCGAAGGCGTGGGCGTCGAACGACCCTCCGGCCCACGCCAGCATCTCCGCATGCTCCGGATGCTCCGGTTCCTGGAGGATCCGCAGGAAGTCGGCGTACCCCACCGTGCCGCCCACGTCCTCGGGCGGGCAGGCGCCCGCGCCTGCGACGCACCGGGGGTACTTGCCGCCATCGACGGCCTCCAGCCCTTCGAGCTCGAGGGTGTGTTCCCAGTCGTCGCCGAAGTCGTAGCGGTAGCGCATGGGGCCCATGCCGTGGACGAGGACCTTCGAGATCGGCACGTCCCAGCCGGCCGCGGTGGGGCGAACGTCGTCGAGGTCGTCGAGCGGGATGCCGATGCGCTCGAAGTGGCCGCTGGGGTCGACGATCTCGAACTCGTGGAGGTGCGAGTCCATCCAGCCCATCGCGTCCTGGATCGCGACGTGCAGGTCCCAGAAGGAGTACGCCTCCGGGACGAGGATCCGGCGCCACACCAGTGGATCGGTCCCGGGGAGGACGATCAGGAACTGGGCGACGTACTTCGGCTTCCGCGGAGACTTCCGGGTCTTGGGTTGCGCCATGGTGCATCACATGGTGGCACGTTCATGTGGCTGGGCGTTCGCGTTGGGCCGGGACCGCCTGGCGGTCGTGTCAGCGGTCGTCGGCGGACGAGATCGATGCCTGGGTGCCCGGCGCCGTCAACCCAACTTGGCGCGGAAGCTCGCGTTCAGGTCGCTGAAGGTGTGCCGGTGCTCGTTCGCGAGGGTCTCCCGGGACGGTACGAGGAACGGCAGCGCGTCGAGCCGCTCCTGCGCGCGGGCCATGACCGGGCCGCCCGGTTGGCGGAAGACGGTGAAGCGGAAACGCGCCCGGAGGAGCCCGGCCAGGGCTGTCCCCGTGGCGTCGAAGACGAGCGCGGCTTCGTCGCTCGCCGCAGCGGCGTCGGGCGCCGACGACTCGACGACGCGGCAGCGGATCCTCAGCCAGCGCCCGACCTTCACGACGTAGGCGTCGCCGGCCTGGAGCGGCTCCGTCGCCGGGGGGACGACGGTGGTGACGACGTCCCGGCCGCGCATCTTGCTCTCCGATCGCCAGCTACCCCAGGTCGACTGCGTGGCGATCCGCGTCCAGGCGGCGTGGACGCTCGGGCAGTCGGGTAGGGGTTCGGTGACCGTGACCAGCCACGCCACGTCGCGTTGTGCTGCGATCGCCGTGGCGGACACGGGAGACTCTCGGCGCATTCTCGCCTCCAGAGTGCGCGCGGCACGGGGAGACCGACCGCGGCCGCGGTAATCGGGCGACCGGCGGCCTCCCGCTCGTGCGCGATGCAGAACGCCGATGAGCTCGCGAGCCCTTCCGCGCGCCACGGTCACCTTACGCCGCGCCCAGCCGCTAGGCGAACTCGTCGAAGAACGCCTCATCGACGCGGTAGGCGCGAACCGGCTCGAGTCCCAACTCGAGCGTCTCGAGCATGTCCACGAGCTTCTCACCGTCCACCAGCTCGATCGGCGTGACGCCGGCACGCACCGCTTCCTGTCGGACTGCGCTTCATCGCTGACGTTCAGGTCGGCCGCGACGCGGTCCGTCACCTCGGCGGGCCGCGCCGACCCCCCGAGTGCCTTCAGGGCCACGAGGATGGGCCCGAAGTACTGGACGAACCGCGGGCCATCGCGCTGACTCGGTCGGCTAGCCATCCTGCCCCCTGGCCGCGCCAGAGGCGCCGGTCCTACCTCGGGCTCGCGGTTCGCTCTGACGGGTTCGGTGTCCTGTCACGTGGATGCCAGGTGCCAACGCTCTACACGCAGGTCGGGATAGCGCTCGAAGCCCTGGACGTTGTTCGTCACCAGGATGAGGTCGTGGACCGCAGCCACCGCAGCGATCTGGCCGTCTGCGAACGAAGGCGTGAAGCCGCCCTGCGAGAGCCGGGCGCGCTGCTCGGCG
>JAHYJQ010000317.1 GCA_019429025.1 Trueperaceae bacterium
GATGGGCGCCGCCGGTCCGCCCGCCGCGTCGTCCGGCTCGATCGCCAGGATGCGCTCGCCGAAGCGCACGCGCCCCGGCACGAGCCCCGCGGGCGTCAGCACGCGGCCCGCGACCACGCGTTCGCCCGGCGCCGGCCGCTCGGCCCCCGTGCTCACGCCGACCACGGCTTCACCACGATCTGGCCGTCCTGCAGGGCAGCCATCTCCGGGGTCTTGCGGGCGGCGTCGGGCGCGTCGGGGTCGCCCATCGCCAGCGCGCCCGCGATGCGCAGCTGCGGCGACAGGATGCGTTCTGCGTAGATGACCGCGCGCTCGTTGCCCGCGGCGCCCGCGTGCGCGACGCCGCGCAGGACGCCGGTGACGATGACGTCGCCCTCGGCCACGAGCTCGGCCCCCGGGTTGACGTCGCCGAGGACCACCAGCGACCCGCTCGCCGCGAGCCGGGCGCCGGAGCGCACGGTGCCGGTCTTGATGACCGTCTCGCTGCGCACCTGGGCCAGCGCGGCCGGCGGCCGCACGTCGGAGATGCTGCCGCCCACCGCCGCCACCTGCTCGGCCACCGCCGCGAGCAGCTCGAAGGGCACCTTCTCGGCGACCTCGAGCGCGACCTTGCCGGTCAGGGCGGCCGCGTGCGGCGCCAGCGAGGCCGCCACGTCGTCGACCGCCAGCTCGGCGTCCACGCTGAGCAGGACGCCGCCCCGGATGCCCCGCAGCCTCACGGGTTCGCGCCCGTGCGCGCCGCCGAGGCGAGGACGCCGGTCTCGACGGGCGCGCCCCAGAAGCCCGCGAAGAAGTCGCGCGCGACCGGGATGGCGACCTGCGTGCTGGAACCGCCGTACTCGATGAGCAGGGCGATGGCGATCTCGGGATCGTCGAGCGGTCCGTAGCCCATGAACCAGGCGTGGTTGTAGTCGGGGCCGCGCGAGGTCTGGCCGGTCCCCGTCTTGCCGGCGACCGCGACCGGGAACGCCCGCGGCCCGAGGTACCGCTGGGACGGGTAATCGGTGAACATCATCCGCATGCCCTCCTGAAGGACGCTCCAGAAGCGCCCGTCGATGTGCTCGGTCTCCGGAACGAAGGCCTCGTCGCCCAGCTGCCGCACCAGGTGCGGCGCCACGCGGGTCCCGTTCATCGCCAGGATCTGGATCAGCTGCGCCACCTGGACGGGCGTCGCCAGCACGTCGCCCTGCCCGATGACGGTGTTCATCGAGAAACCCGGCAGCCAGCCGTGGCCGTACTGCTCGCGCACCCAGGCGTCGTCCGGGATGCGGCCGGCCTTCTCCTCGCGCACGCCGACACCGATCGGCTCCCCGAAGCCGAGCGCGCGGGCGAGCTCGACCTCCTGCGCGATGAACGGCCCCCAGCCGCTGGTGGCGTTCGGTGTGGCCGCCACCGCGTGCCAGAAGAAGGTGTTGCAGCTGTCGGCGATCGCGTCGCGCACCGTGTACGAGCCGCGGTCGTAGGTCGCCCAGTTGTGGAAGGTGATGCCGCCGAGCGTGAAGCGCGGCGTGCACTGGTAGCGGGTGTTCGGCGAGATCCAGCCGCCCTCCAACAGGGCCATCGAGGTGACCATCTTGAAGGTGGAGGCGGGCGCGAAGGCCTCCACGGCGCGGTTCTGCAGCGGTCGACGGGTGCCGTCCAGCAGGATGCCGGCCACCGCCGTCGGGTCGATCGGACGCTTGGCGAACACGTTCTGGTCGTAGCTGGGGCTCGAGGCCATCGCCAGGATCTCGCCGCTGCGCGGATCGAGGGCGACGAGGGCGCCGTGGACCACCTCCTCGCGCGGCAGGCCGTTGCGGTCGCGCTCGAGGTTGACGTAGCTCAGCGCGCCGGCGAGCACGTCCTCCGCCAGCCGTTGCACCACCGGGTCGATGGTCAGCACGATGTCCTGGCCGGGCGTCGCCGGCTCCACGACCTCACTGCGCAGCGGCGCGCCGCGGTGGTCGACCCACACCCGCCGCATGCCCGGCGCGCCGAACAGCACCGACTCCCAGGTGGCCTCGACGCCGGCGACGCCGGCGAGATCATCGACGCCGTAGCCCGGGTTGCGCTCCGGATCGGCCTGCGAGGTGTAGCCCACCACCTGGGCCGCGAGGTTCGTGGGGTAGGTGCGCTCGATCCGCTCCCGCAGGTAGAGGTTCGCCTGACCGGCGATCCGCTCCTCCACCGCCGGCACCAGGTGGTCGGGGATGTTCCACGCGATCGCCGCACCGCCCAGCCGCTCCTCCAGGCGGCCGGGGTCGGGCTCACGCGGCGCGCCCTCCAGCCCGAGGAAGGCCGCCAGCCGCTCCCAGCCGTCGATCTCGCCGCCCCAGTACATGAGGTCGTAGGCGACGCGGTTGTCGGCGAGCACGGTGCCGTCGCTCGCCAGGATGCGGCCGCGCAGCGGGGCGATGCGCCGCTCCTGGGTGAAGTTCTGCTCGCTGCGCGCCTGGTAGGCCTCGGCCATCGCGAACTGCAGGTACATCAGCCGCCCGGTGAAGATCACCAGGGCCGTCAGCATGACCGCCAGGACCAGCCGCATGCGGGCCGAGAGCCCGGCGTCGCCCTCCGTCTCGGGCTTGCGCTCGCCCGGCACGACCTCGCTGGCCGGCCGCCGGAGCGACAGCTCGCGCTTCCGCGGCCGCGTCGACGCGCCCTGCGGCCGCCGGGAGGCGCCCGGGGGCCGACGGGTCACAGCAGCTCCTTGCGCAGCGCCTTGCTGCGGTCGAGCAGCGCGAAGCCCCAGGGGAGCACGAACAGGGACGCCACCACGGTCAGGGCCGCGTCCAGCGCCGCCACGGCGCCGAACGAGCTCCAGGTCGAGGCACCGCCGGAGAGCCACAGCAGCAGGACGCCGATGACCGCCCACTTGCCGGCCACGGCCGCCAGCACGGCCAGGGCCCGCTCCATGTAGCCCTCCTGCGAGAGCTGGGACCGCACGGTGGACGCGACGAGGGCGGCGCCGGCGAGCCCGAGGGCGTGCACGCCCAGCGCGCCGTGCCCGATGAGGTCCTGCAACAGGCCCGCGCCGTAGCCGAGCAGCACGAGCTGCCACGCGGGCAGACGGTACAGCAGCGTCAGCACCCCGATGAGGAACAGGTCGGGCGGCGGGACGGGCGCCATCAGCGCGCCGGCGAACCCTTGGGCCACGACGAGAACGAGGTAGAAGGCCGCCAATCGCACGCCGCCAGTGTATCCCCGGCCCGCGAGGCGGTACCGTGGCCGCATGCCGAAGCTGATCGTCCATGGCGGCGCGGGCACCATCGCCGAGGCCCGCCGGAGCGCCTACCACCGCGGCCTGCGGGCCGCCCTCGCCGCCGGCTGGGCGGTCCTCGACGCGGGCGGCGACGCGGTCGAGGCCACGCTGCGGGCCGTCGAGACGATGGAGGCGGACGCCGAGGCGTTCAACGCCGGCGTCGGCGGATCGCCCAACCGCGACGGCGAGGTGGAGCTCGACGCCGCCGTCGTGCGCGGCGCCGACGGCAGCGCGGGGGCGGTGGCCGCCGTGCGCACGGCACCCAGCGCGGTGCGCCTCGCCGATCTCGTGCGCCGCACGACACCGCACGTGCTGCTCGTGGGCCCGGGAGCCGACGCCCTGGTCGAGCGGCCGATCGACCCGGGGCGCCTGCTGACGCCGCACACCCGCGCCGCCTGGGAGCGCTGGCGGTCGCGGCAAGCCGA